>DATNHU010000139.1:0-15963 GCA_035604795.1 Candidatus Limnocylindrales bacterium | reverse complement strand
TGGCGGCAATTTCCTCCGCCACGCCCTTCATCTCCGAAATTAGTGCCGACGCATCTTCTCCCGCGCGCTTGCGCTTAGCTATTTCTTCGCTTGCCGAATTGCGCGCCGCCTTAAGCTTTTCGACCGTGGGGATGGAATCGCGGCGCTGGCGATCCAGCGCGCGAAATCCGGCAAAATCGATCTTCGCGCCGCGGTTCTGCGCCATCTTCTCGAACAGGTCCAGATGCACACGGAAGTAGCCGAGGTCATGCATAGGTGACGAAAGGATACCGTAAAGCGGGGGCGGGACAAAGCTGAGGCGCGGGCCTACTGCTCCTGGTGAACTTGGTTCGTCTGGTCCACAACGAATGTGGGGTAGTGCAGAGCTTCCTGCCCAGGGGCTTGGGGAGTCCACTTCGCCGTGGCTGTGAATCCGGTAGCCGAAGCGTCCACCGAGTAGGTGTAACCGTCACGGCCGGTGCGTGCCATAGTCAGTGACCCACTCGAAACCAACTGATCCATGGAGCCGTAAGAGCCATTCTGCGCAAAGTAGCCGCGCTCGGCCTGAGCGATGGCGTTCAGATCCATCTGCACGCCTGTAGTGCTGATAGATTGAATTGCCGTCGCTCCTCCCGTGGGCGTCGCCTGCTTCAGATACATGTAATAAACGCCCATGCCGATGGCTACCGAGAGCAGCAAGCTGACGAATCCAAAGACGGTGCGCATAACACTTCCATTCTCCCGCCCCAGACCGTTCGCGGCAACAAGGCAGGGGTCTGCGCGTGCCTAGTTATGGAAGGCAGCCGGGTGGAGGTTGCGCTGGCATAAATGGAAGTGTCCGAAACCGCGGAGCGGCATATGCGCATCAAAGAGTATGTAAATTGGAACGGCTTTGTTGACGACATGCGGGCAGCCGTCTAGCATGCTTTGGGTCCAGCAGCGACGATTAGCGCCGTGGGTCGGGGGTGCGGGTTGAAGAAGGTGCGCAGAATTCATTTCATTTTTTTCACGGTGATTGTTGCCGCGTCCATGGTCGCCCCTGCCGGGCAAGGGCAGGTGGCGCCGGAGCCTGCGGTTCGCCCGCCGGATTTGAAATTGGTCACGCGTGAATTGCCGAACGGCCTGCACATGGTGATGCTCGAAGATCATGCCGCGCCGGTCATCAATCTCCAGGTGTGGTACCACGTTGGCTCCAAGGACGAAAAACCCGGCCGCACTGGATTCGCGCATCTATTCGAGCACTTGATGTTCAAGGGTTCGGCGCACGTCCCCGCCGAGGAGCATTCACGGATCATCGAAGCTTTCGGCGGCTTCGACAACGCCTACACCGCTGACGACATGACTGTTTTCTGGGAGACATTTCCCAGCAATTCCCTGGAGCGCGTGATTTGGCTCGAAGCGGACCGCCTGGGCAGCCTGAATGTTGACCAGGCAAATTTCGAGTCCGAGCGCGAAGTGGTCAAAGAGGAGCGCCGCGTGCGCGTGGACAACGTTCCCTATGGCCGCGTGATTGAAGACCTTTACGCCGCCGCGTTCACCGTCCATCCTTATCACCACACGACCATCGGCAGCATGGACGACCTAAACAAGGCCACCATCTCCGATGTGCAGGATTTCTTCCACACTTACTATCGCCCGGACAATGCCACTTTGGTGATCGTCGGCGATTTCACCGTGGACCAGGCGGCTGCGTGGGCACAGAAGTATTTTGGCGGTATCCCCAAGCCGGCACAGGCAATCCCCCGGTCGATTACACAGGAACCCAATCAGACTGCAGAGCGGCGCTTGACGCAGACTTATCCCAATTCGCCTCTGCCCGCGGTGGTCATCGGCTACAAAGTTCCGTCCGCGTGCACCGCGGATTCTTATCCATTGGAACTGGCCTCCGACATCCTCAGCGGAGGTGAGAGCGGCCGCTTATACCGCAAGCTTGTTTACGAGGACCAAATAGCCGTCCAGGTGAATGGCGCGGGCAATTTTACTGAAGACCCCAATTTGTTCTTTGCCATCGCGGTGATGAATCAAGGTAAAACGGCGACAGAAGGCGAAAAGGAAATGCACGATATGCTCGAGGTCATGAAGACTACGCCCGTGTCTCAATCCGAGCTGGACAAGGCGAAGAATCAGGAAACCGCCGCAGTCATCCTGGGCCGCGAAACGGCACAGTCTAAGGCCGACTCCATTGGACGGTATGCGGTCATTTGCAAGAATCCCAGTATGATTAACACCGATCTCTTCAATTATTTGAATGTGACCGCCGCGGATATTCAAAGGGTCGCGCGCGAGTACTTCACCGCTGCGCGCTCCACCGTGCTCACCGTGGATGTCCCCAAGGCGCCGGGAACTCCTCAGAACCAGGAGAAGCAATAGTGAGCGCGCCCGGCGGACCTCAACGATCGAACCAATTTTTCTTCGTTACGATTTTTTGCATCTCGTTTGCGCTTTGTGGCGCGGTTGTGACCAAGTCGGCCGCAGCCCAGTCACAGCCGCCCGCGCAGACACCTCCCCAAACCGCCTCACAGCAATCATCGGCCGCGCAGCTAGTTGCGCAAATGCCGGCAGTCTCGCCTTCCAAGCCGTACAAATTCCCACCGGTGGCCACGAAAACTTTGGCCAATGGCATGCGCGTTTTTGTCGTCAGTTCGACCGCATCGCCTGAGATAGGAGTCCAACTGTGGCTCACCTCGGCGGGGGCCGTGAATGATCCTGCCGGCGAGCCCGGGGTGGCGGCTATGACCGCCAGCCTTCTGACACAGGGTACGGAGAAACGGACGGCGCAACAAATTGCCGAGGCCATTGATTTCGTCGGCGGCTCACTCTCCGCCTCCACCAACGACGACGGCACGGTGGTCAGCGCTTCCGTGGTGAAGAAGGATTTTGACCTGGCCATGGATTTGCTCTCCGACGTCACGCTGCACGCGAAATTCCAGCCTGAAGAAATTGAGCGGCAACGCCAGCAACTGCTTTCCAATTTGCGCATCAGTTATGACGACGCTGATTATCTGGCCACCGCTGTCTTCCAGCGCGTTGTTTACGGCGCACACCCTTATGGTTTGCCCGGCGAGGGCACTCCCTCGTCTGTCCAGGCCATGAAGCGCGATGACCTGGTCCAATTCCGCGACGTCTTTTATTCTCCCAGCACCGCTCTCCTGGCTTTTTCAGGGGACATTTCACCCGATGCCGCATTTGCGGCGGCGGAGAAGTACTTCGGTGCGTGGCCATCCAAGCCGGTAACAGTTCCAGCCCACCCCGCGCCGGGCGGCGCAGCCGGAATCCACATTTATATTGTGAACAAAGCCGACGCCGTGCAGACACAAATCCGCATCGGCAAGCTCGGCATCCGCCGCGGCGATCCCGATTTCTTTCCCCTCTATGTTGCCAACCGCATTTTCGGAGGGAGCTACAACAGCCGCCTGAACACCGAGGTCCGCATCAAGAAGGGCTTGACCTATGGCGCAAACACGATTTGGGATGTGCGCCGCGAGTCGGGTAGCATCCTGGCATCAACGTTTACGCGCACCGAAGCCACGGTGGATGCGACAAAACTCGTTGTGGACCAGATGAAGGGCATGGCCAGCGGCAACCTGAAGCCCGAGGAACTGAATTTCGCGCGCGATTATCTGGTGGGAGTCTATCCCATCCAAACAGAGACACCTGAACAGGTCGCCGGGCGCGTTTTAACGGTGGCCATGTACGGGTTGCCCGCCGATTACAATGAAACCTATCCGAGCCACATCGCCGCGGTGACTTTGGCCCAGGCCAATGCTGAGGCTGCAAAATATTTCCAGCCATCCTCGCTGGATATAGTTCTTGCGGGTAACGCCGCGCAATTCCGCGAGGCTCTGAAGAAACTATTTCCAGACGCGACCTACGAAGAAATTCCCGCTGCAGAGCTCGACCTGTTGTTGCCGGCTCTTCATCACACCGTAGAACCGAATCCGCCTGCTTCGCCCGAAACCCTCGCCTTGGGCAAGTCACTTTTGTTAACGGGTGCCGAGGCTGCAGGAGGCGCTGCCCTGGATAAGGTTGTGAGCCTGGAGTATTCGGCCACGGGCAAAACGCAAACCGCCCAGGGTGAATTCCCGACCCAGCTGAAACTTTACATGGCCTATCCCGACCATTACCGTATGGATACGCAGCTTTCCTTTCCCGGAGCAGCCACTCCATACAATCTCGTCCAGGCTTTTGATGGGAAGATAGGTTGGATCAGTGCCCCACAGCAAGGGTCCACTGCCACTTCACCGGAACAGAACATCGAGTTCGTCCGGCGAATATTCCTGACGGGCGGATGGGGATTGTTCCGCGCGGCGAAAGCGGGAACTCTGCAGGCGCAGTCGCTGGGGCAGCGCGATTTCCAGGGCCAAAAAGATGACGCCGTTGCCGTTACTGCAGGCGACATTCAAGTGACCCTCTATTTGGACCCGGTCACCCATCTTCCTGCCGGCGTGATGTATCCGCAGGACACACCGCAGGGGCGGGTCGAATCGGTTGAAGTATGGAGCGACTACCGCGAAGTGGAAGGCGTGAAATTTCCCTGCCACAATGTCAGCTTCCGGAACGGCCAGAAATTTGCCGAAAGCTCCGTGCAGGAAGTGAAGATCAACACGAATCCAAGCTCTAGCCTGTTCGTCAAACCTTAAGTGTGATCCTGCGGCGAGCCCTAGCTCTCCATTTGGCGCACCGCTCGGGCTGGCATACACTGGAAATGCTTCGGGCAGGCTGACTGAATCAGCAGAAAGAGACACATTTGAACGCCATCCGACGTTTCATTTTACGCACTCAATTCTTCACAATTTCGATTTTCATCGTTGCAGTCCTCGCTGCGTCTGCACACGCCTTCCCGCGAAAGCCTGGTCAGGGCCAGGCCGCGCAGCCACAGGCGGCGCCCTCGCCGCTTCTGGCCACCATGCGCGCGGAGCTGGATCGCAGTATGCCGGTGCTTGGCCACGCCAGCCCGCCGGCATACTTCATCAATTACTCGGTGACGCAATCCCGCCGGGTGCAGGTGATGGGCTCCAACGGTGCCCTGCTCGATAGCTCAGAAAATCTCAATCGCTTTCTCGAAGTGCAAGTGCGTGTCGGGAGCTACGAGTTGGACGATACCCACAAGGTCGGCGGCCAGGAATCTTCCCAGTTGAATCCAGGCGCCACCGCCGTGCCTTTGGAAGACGACCCCGCCGTTTTGCGCCGGGCAATCTGGCTGGAAACGGACAAGCAATACCGCGCGGCGGCAGAAGCGCTGGTGAGGATTCAGACCAACAAGGAAGTTCAAGTGCAGTCCGCCGAAGAAGGCGCCCCGGACTTTTCCCATGAGAAGCCCAAGACGTTTTACGGACCGGAAGCTGCCTATCAGCTCGACCGCAAGCCCTGGGAACAAAAGGTCCGCGACTATACGGCTTACTTCAGGCAGTCCAGCGACATCATCAATTCCATTGTCACCTTCACCGCGCAGGCTGAAAACCAATACGAAGTGAACAGTGAGGGCACTCAGATTCAGTTCGGGCAGGTGCGATTCCGTCTGGAGCTATTCATTCAGGGCAAGGCGCCCGACGGAATGGACCTGAACCGCTACTACAATTTTGATTGGGTGGACTCCAAGGAAGAACCCACCAACGATGCGGTCTTCGCCGCGGAAAAAACCATGCGCTCCGAACTCGAAGGCCTGGTGAAGGCTCCGCTGGTTGAACCTTACGCGGGGCCCTCCATGCTCACAGGCCGCGCGGCTGCGGTGTTTTTCCACGAAGTGTTTGGCCACCGCGACGAAGGCTTCCGGCAGAAGGACGTCAGCGAAGGCCAGACCTTTGCACGCAAAGTGGGTGAGTCCATCATGCCTGACTTCATTTCCATCGTGGACGATCCGACCAAGTTACGCCTGAACAAAGACGTGCTGCTTGGTTCCTATCCGTTCGACGATGAAGGCGTTCCCTCGCAGCGCGTGGTGTTGGTCGATAAAGGCGTGCTGAGGGGTTTCGAGATGTCACGCCAGCCCCTTAAGGAATTTCCCAATTCCAATGGACATGGTCGCCGTCAGCTGGGCGCGGCCCCGGATTCCCGCCAGGGCAACTTGATCGTGGAAAGCAACCGTAAGGTGAGCAACGCGGAGCTGAGGCGATTGTTCATCGAAGAAATCAAGAAGCAGGGAAAAACGTTCGGCCTGCTGTTTGATGACATCGCCGGTGGGTTCACCTTTACAGGTCGCGGACAGCCCCAGGCATTCCGCGTCGAACCGCTGGTGGTTTACAAAGTTTATGCCGACGGACGCCCGGATGAACTGGTGCGTGGAGTGAACATTGTGGGCACGCCGCTGCTTTCCTTAATGAAGATCGTGGCCACCGGTGACACCACAGAAGTCTTCAATGGCTATTGCGGCGCGGAATCGGGCTCCGTGCCCGTATCCGCGGCAGCGCCGCCCATGGTGATCTCCGAGATGGAAGTTGAGAAAAAGGAATCGTCCACGGACAGGCCCCCCGTGCTGCCTCCGCCGGCGCATGATCATTCAGGAGACAAGCAATGATTCCCGTTACCAGGAAATTTGTTCCGGCAGCTCGCGCCTTTGCGGCGGTCGCAATTCTTTTTTCAATCGGTTGCCTCGCTCCACTCCGCGCGCAACAGTGGCCCGCCGCCGACGCCGACCAAACCCTGAACGCCATGCATGATGAGCTCGAGCGTTCCCGCACCCGGATGCAGTTGCCCAATGTGGAAAAGCCGTACTTCATTCAGTACCGGCTGGTGGATCTCGACATCCGCACCATCACCGCTTCCTTCGGCGCGCTTGTCTCCACCACAACCGCGCACAACCGTTTGATGGACGTCGGCGTTCGCATCGGCGATTACAAACTGGACAGCTCGAATTTTATTTCCGGGGGGAATCCTGTAGGTTTCCTGGGTTCCGCCGGGCAAGTTGGCGTGGACGGCGATTATAATTCGCTGCGGCAGGATCTTTGGATCGCCACCGACCAGGCCTACAAACAGGCGCTCGACGACATGGCCCGCAAGCAGGGATATTTGCGCAGCTTGTCGAAGCCTCCCGAGATTGCCGATTTTTCTCAGGAGAAGCCGGTGGTGATGGTGAACCCGCGCGTCTTCCCTGATTGGACCAATCGAAATTGGGGGCAGGAAGCCAAACAAGCGACCGCCGCGCTTCGCGCCTATCCCGGCCTATATGCCAATCGGATCACCTACACACTGATTTACGAAACCTATTACGTCATGAACACCGAAGGAACAAGGATGCGTGTGAGCCGCACCATTTCGGCCATCGAGTCGAGTATTGAGACTCAGGCGCCGGAAGGGGTTCCCATGCATCACTTCTATTCCACTTATGTCACCCGGCCCGCGGATCTCCCCTCTCCTGCTGAAGTTTCCAGGCAACTGGATATGCGCAACAAGGAATTGATGGCTTTACGCACGGCCGACCCTATGCCCGCCTATTCTGGGCCCGTTCTATTTGAGGCGCGCGCCGCTGCCGCCGTGCTTGCGCAAATGTTGGGGCCTTCCGTCATTGGCTCGCGTGCGCCCCTTTCCTTGCTGCCGATTGTTGACCAACTTACGGAACGGCTCGGCGGCCGCAGTGAATGGAGCGGGCGCATTGGGTCGCGCGTGCTTCCGACAGAGGCTTCTTTGGTGGATGATCCGTCCGCAACCGACTCACAGGGGCGCCCTCTCGCAGGTTCCTACGTTGTGGATGATGAGGGAGTCCCATCGCAACGCGTGTCCATCGTCGAAGCCGGAATTTTGCGCAACTTCGATATGTCTCGCAGGCCTGGGTCTGATTTCGCTCAGTCCAACGGCCACGGCCGGAACATTTTGCTTGGCGAGGCGCGCGCGGCCAGCAGCAATCTTGTGTTTCGATCGGCAAACGGTATTTCAGCGGCCGATTTGAAGAAGAAATTCCTGGCCGCATGCAAGGACGAAGGCCGGCAATGGTGTCTCCTTGTGCGCGAAATGGATAATCCCGCCGTCGGCATTAGCCGCCAGGAGGAATTGAACAGCGAATTCCAGGACATCTCTGCGGGCGCATCAAGCGGCGAGCGCGTTCCACTTGTCGTTTACAAAGTGAATGTTGCAGACGGCACCGAAGAGCTGATGCGTCCGGGACATTTGCTGGGTTTGAATCTTCGCGTCCTGCGTGATGCATCGGGCTTCGGCAACGACCCGGCCACAGTCTCCTACGCTCAAAGCCAGGAGCAGGGCATCGCCGGAACCGCGCTGGCAGCCTACGGCACGGTGGACAACGGGGTCCCCAGCACCATCAGCGCGCCCGCTGTGCTTTTTCCCGATGTCGAAGTCCGCGAAGCTCGCGGCGAAATGCGCCGCTTGCCGCTGGTACCGCCACCGCCCATGCAATAGCCGCGCTGCGATTCCAATCGCGCCGCAATCTATACCGGCGGCTCTCCGCCGCTCATCCCCTGCGCGATCATCAATTGCTCCGCTTCCGCGCGCAGGATCGGTAGCCGCAAGTAGAACATTCGCGCCGCGCCCAGGCAGGCGATCCCACCGATGGCCACGGCCCATGGAGCGCTGATCCATTGGGCCACCACGCCCCCAAACAGCGCTCCCAACGGCGCCATCCCCATCAGCATCATCGAGTAGAGCGACATCATGCGCCCACGCAGCCGGTCGGGCACCATGGACTGGATCAGTGTGTTGGCGCAGGCCATTTGCGTCATGATCATGAATCCGGTGGGCACCAGCACGATCAGTGAAAAAATAAAATTGCGAGAAAACGCGAAGACAATCAGCAGCGCGCCAAACCCGGTCGCCGACAGCGCCGCCACACGGCCGAGCCCGCGCACACCGGTCCGCGACGCCAGGAAGAGCGCGCCAAACAATGCTCCCACTCCCGTCGCGCCCATCAGCAGGCCAAGCCCCCAGGCGCCGCCGTGCAGAATGCGGTCGGCGAAAATCGGCATCAGCACGGTGTAAGGCATCCCCACCAGGCTCACCAGTCCAATTAGGATCAGCAAGTCGCGCACTGGCCGCGTCTGACGCGCAAATTGAAATCCCTCGGCAATATGCTGAATCATCGGGACGTGTTCGCCGATTTTGCGCGGCGTAATTTTCATCAGCAACAGCCCTACGATCACCGCGATAAAGCTCACCGCGTTGATGAAGAAGCACCAGCCTTCCCCGATGGTCGCCACCAATATTCCCGCCACGGCCGGGCCCACCACACGCGCTCCATTGAACATAGAGGAGTTCAGTGCGATGGCGTTCATCAGGTCTTCGCGGCCCACCATTTCCACAAGAAATGCCTGCCGCGCGGGGATGTCAAAGGCGTTTACGACTCCGAGCAGCGATGCCAGGACGATGATTTCCCAAACGGTCAGCCACTTCCCGAGCGTCAGCGCTGCAAGGATCGACGCAAGAACCATCATGATCGTCTGTGTGGCGATCACAACGCGATGGCGGTTATAGCGATCAGCAATCGTCCCAGCCACGGGGGAAAGCAAAAAAATTGGAATTTGCGAAGCGAATCCCACCACGCCCAGCATTAACGAGGAATGTGTCATTCGATAGACCAGCCACGACAGTGCCACGCTCTGCATCCACGTGCCGATCAGCGAAATGATCTGTCCGCCGAAGAAAAGTTGGAAGTTGCGGTGGCGTAGCGCGCGCAGCGTGACCGGAATCTTGCCCGGTCGCGCCGGCATGCCCGCGCCGGCTGGCGGGGTAGTCTCGGCATCTGCGAGCGCCGAAGCTTCCGCTGTTTGAAATGAGTCTGCGTCTGCCATGGCCAGGAGCGAAAGAACATTCTAGCTTGACGCGCGAGCAGATGCGAAACCTGCGGCGGGATTGCCACCACGGGGGGAGAGACAAATTAGCCGGCGAGTCGCCCTGTCATTCGTATCGCAGGGCCACGATCGGATCCACTCGCGTGGCGCGCCGCGCCGGAATCCAGCAGGCCATCATTGCCACGGCCAGCAATACAATGGTCACGCCAATCAAAGTTTTTGGGTCGGTCGCTCTCACACCATAAAGCTGGTCGCTCAGCAGCTTCGTCAGCCAGTACGATGCCACCAATCCAACCGCTGACCCCACAGCCGCGAGAAGCAGCCCCTGCCCCAGCACCATATTCAAGATTCGGCCTCTCGACGCACCCAGCGCTACGCGGATCCCGATCTCATGCGTGCGCTGCGCCACTGAATAGGAAATCACGCCATAAACTCCCACGGTAGCAATCAGCAGCGCCATCGCTCCAAATAATGTGAGCAGGATGGTCATAAATCGTTGGTCTGTTAACGACTCAGCCACAATATCGTCCAGCGACTTGACCGTGCTCAAGGGCAGTGTCGGAGCGATGCCTCGCAGCACTTCGCGCACTGCGGGAGTCAACCCAAGCGGCTCCTGCGCCGTCCGTATCATAAACACCGCGTCGTTTCGTCCTCCAAAAGCCTGCCCGTACGGGATGTACATCGTTTCTTCCGGCGGTGTCGCCAGCGACGCTTCATTAATGTCGCCGACAATGCCCACGATCCGCCGGGGTGCGGGCTCTGTACTTGCGGGGCCCATCGGCTTTCCAATCCAGATGTGCTGGCCGATGGCGTTTCCCTTGGGCCACACCGCGCGCGCCATCGTCTCATTCACAAGCACCACGGGCTCAGTGCCGCTGGCGTCGGCGCTCGTAATCGCGCGCCCACTCACCAAAGGAATACCCAGCGTTTGAAAGTAATCCGGATTAATGAATCGAAACCCGGCGTCAAAGGCCTTTCCTTGAAATGACGGATCACCGCCTTCAACTGAATAAAGGATATCCGGGGCTCCTGCAAACAACGGCGTCATGCTGGCGTAGGAAACCCGTTTCACCCCCGGCAGCGAAGCGAGATTTGTGGAGAAATTATCCAGAAACGCGATTGCTTTGGAGCCGGTATCGAACTGTTTCGACGGCAAGCTGACGCCAAACGTCAGTACATTGTGCGAATCGAATCCGGGGTTGACCCGCAACAATCCAAACAGGCTTTGAAACAGCAGCGATGCGCCAATCACCAGCACCAGCGACAGCGCCACCTCGGCCACCACCAGGCTCGACCGCAAGTAACCGCGTCCCCGCCCGGATCCGCCCCCCGCGGTTCCTTCTTTGAGCCGGGTGCGAAGTTGCACACCGGATGTTTCCACCGCCGGCACCAGCCCGAAAATAACTCCCGTAAGGAGGCTCAGGAGAAGCGCAAATCCAAGTACATTTGCATCCACCTGAATCGCTCCAGTGTGCGGAATGGAGGCCGGAACCAGCGCGATGATGAATTTCAAGCTGGCGACGCAGACCAATACCCCTGCCAGGCCGCTCATCATGGCGAGCAGCACACTTTCCGTCAGCATCTGGCGGATCAGCCTCCAGCGGCTGGCCCCCAGCGCCGCGCGTACGGCGATTTCGCGTTGTCGCGAAGTCGATCGCGCAAGCAAAAGGTTCGCCACGTTGGCGCATCCGATCAACAATACAAATCCAACCGCTCCAAACAGGAGCAAAGGAGCTGTGCCTGCCCGCCGATTCAGGAAATCCCGCATGAGGATCAAGTGCGCGCGCTCGTTTGCCCCGATCATATTCGGGTATTGGTCATGCAAGCCGGTAAGAGGCTCGCTCAGCACAGCTGCTGCTTGCGCAGTCGTAATGCCTGGTCCCAATCGCCCTATGCAAAGCGCAAAGTTACTGGGATTCTGGTTTGAAGCAGGTGTTTGAAAGACAAGCCAGACTTGTGAGTCGCGCCCGAACGGTATGGGAAATTCAAATAGCGCAGGCATCACTCCCACTACCAGCCACTGCGCCGCGTTTATCGTGATGGTTTGGCCGACGATGTTGGGGTCCGAGCCATATTTCCTTCGCCACAGCGTGTCGCTCAAGATCGCGGCTTTGGGTCCTCCCGGTCGCGCCTCCTCGCTCTGAAAATTACGACCCAGCGCTGGCTGAATTTTTATAACCGGGAGTATCTCCTGTGAGATGGCATAGGCAGGAACTTGCTCGGGATCTCCGTTCCCGTTCAGGGTCACGTTGCCCTCATATACAGCCAGTCCAAGAGAGTCGAATAGGCGTTGCTTTTCTTTCCATGCCAGAAAAATCGGTAGCGAAACGGAAATTCCCCCGATTCGATTGCCGGTTCTCCCCACCAGGAACATTCGGTTGGATTCCGGGTATGGCAGGGGGCGCAGGAATACAGAATTAACGATCGAAAAGATGGCCGTGTTGGCGCCAATCCCCAGCGCCAGTGTAAGGACAGCCACAGCGGCAAACCCCGGATTGCGCCGGATCATGCGCAGCCCATAGCGCAAATCTTGAGCGAAGCGCTCCAGCGAACTCCACCCCCAGGCTTCTCTCGTACTCTCCTTCACAGTCGTTTCATTGCCGAAGTCCCGCCGGGCCGCATCGCGCGCTTCCTTTTCCGGCAGGCCTGCATTCACTTGCTTCTCTGTTTCCAAATCTAAATGGTCGCGAAGCTCACGATTCAGGTCGTTTTCCTTCTTTTCGCGCCGGTCCGACATTTCAGGCCTCCTCCGCGGGACGCATCATTCGCGCAATTGCCCGCGCCAATTGCTTCCACTTTGATTCCTCTCTGGTGAGCTGCTTCCTTCCCGCAGAGGTCAGGCTGTAAAACTTGAACTCGCGGTTCCGGTCTTTGGCCATTTCCCAGCTTGAGGAGATCCACTTCCTCGTTTCCAGACGGTGCAGCGCGGGATAGAGCGATCCCGTCGGTACCTGCAATGCCTCTTGCGAGCGGGTGCGGATCAGAGTGCTGATGCCGAAGCCATGCTGAGGGCCGCCGCGCAGCGCCTGCAGGATCATCAGGTCCAGGGTCCCCTGAAGGAGTTCGATGCGGTCCTTATATTTTTCTTTCATGAGCCCTCTGAAGGATTCCTCACTTGGGATACGTACTTACCCTCGATTTTGTTCCGTGAGACCGTAGCGATACTACAGTAGACATTCTACAGTCAAATATGTCACGCCTCTTTCAGTGTTTCCATGACCATAGGAAGACAGGTTATCGCAATCCGGGCGGTTGGCCGCCAGTGAGGCGAATGGTAGAGTACCCACGCCGCTCGACACTTGCGGACCATGGTGCCCTCAACCAGCGACTCGACTCATTCCAACAAACAGGGCTTGGCGCGCCGCCTCGGTCTTTTTGACGCCACCATGATCGTCATGGGCGGCATCATCGGCGCCGGAATTTTTATTAATCCTTCCGTTGTCGCTCTGCAGGTGCATACGCCAGCACTAATCCTGGCTGCCTGGGTTTGTGGCGGCCTCATTGCCATGGCCGGGTCCTTCGTCTATGCCGAGCTTGCTTCTCGATTTCCCACGGTCGGGGGGCAATACGCTTATTTGCGCAAGGCCTATCATCCGGGAATTGCATTCATGTATGGGTGGGCGCTGCTCCTGGTGATCCAAACCGGCGGCATGGCGGCCGTCGCAATCACCTTCGGCAAATATTTCGTCGAGCTGACCCACATCCCGGTTTCCAGTAGCATCTTGGCCGCGCTTACGCTTGGAATACTAACCCTCATCAATTGCCTAGGTGTGCGTGCGGGAAGCACCGTGCAAAGCGCGCTCATGAGCATGAAAATTCTCATCATCGCCGCTCTCGTTGCTTGCGGAGCGCTGATCGGCACGCATTTTTTGAACGGATCCTCCCTTGTCAACGCGCCCAGCGTGGCATGGACGCCCCTGCTCGATCGTCCTGCATCGTTTTCATTGATGGCCGCTTTTGGCGCGGCTATGGTTCCAATACTCTTTTCCTATGGCGGCTACCAAACCGCTAATTTCATTGCCGGCGAAATGCGCGAACCCCGCAAGGATTTGCCCCGCGGCCTGATGCTGGGTGTCGCCGGAGTCGTCGCACTCTACGTCAGCGTAAATTTCATATGTATCCGCGCGCTGGGGCCTTCGGGTTTGGCCGCGACCACCACGCCTGCTTCCGTCGTGATGCGTATCGCGCTGGGCCAGCGGGGCGCCACATGGATCGCCGCGGGCATTGCCATCTCCGCGCTTGGATTCCTCAGTCAATCAATTCTTACGGCGCCGCGCGTCTATTTCGCCATGGCCGATGACGGCGTTTTCTTCCGCAGCGTGGCCTGGCTCAGTCCGCGCACGCGCGTACCGGTTGTGGCCATCGCTCTGCAAGGCGTTTGGGCGATCGTCATCGCCCTCTCAGGTCGCTATGACCAGATTCTCAACTTCATGATCTCTATGGATCTGCTCTTCATCGGACTTTCGGGAACGTGTGTCTTTGTTTTTCGCCGGCTTGAATCGCGGGGTCAAATGGCCCAATGCGGCGAGCGCGTGTATCTCACGCCGGGACATCCCTTCACCACGGCAGCGTTTGTCGCTTCTTGCTGGCTCGTGGTTGCGGCAACTTTCTGGCACTACCCGCGACAGTCGCTCATCGGACTTGGAATTGCTTTGGCTGGGCTGCCTGTATACTTATTCTGGGGTTCGCGCAGTGGCGCCGCGCGAGACCGTGAGAAGCGCGATCGCGCCCGCAACGGAACGGGAGAGAACGGATGAGTTATCGGCACACGGAGGCACATTCACCTTATCTGGTGTGGGTGAAAACGCAGCCCAAGGCGAAATATAATTTGGCGACGAGCGGTGTGAGCAATCTCCCCCTTTCCAAACTTCCCGTCCGCCTTGAGGACCTCGCCATCAGCGGACAGACACCGGGATACGGTTACGCTCCGCTTCAGGAAAGCCTCGCCCGCCACGCAGGGGTGTCAAAGGATTGCGTAGTCGTCGCCATTGGCACTTCCATGGCGAATTATTTGGCTTACGCGGGAACGCTTGAACCCGGCGACGATATTTTGGTGGAGCATCCCGCATACGGCCCAATGTTTGAGGCTGCGCAGTTGGCGGGCGCCAACATTTGCAGATTCCATCGCCGGTTTGAAAACGGTTTCGCGGTTGAGCTGGAAGAAATTGAGCGCGCGATCACTCCGAAGACGCGTCTTATCGCCCTCACCAATTTGCATAATCCCAGCGGCGCGTTCATCCCCGCGGAAACTCTGCGCGCCATCGGAGAAATTGCCCGGCGCAACGGCGCACGCGTGATGGTGGACGAAGTCTATCTGGAGATGTTCTTCGATCGCTCCGTACCTTCGGCATTCACTATAGGTGAGCCATTCCTGATCACCAACAGTCTTACCAAAGTGTACGGACTCAGCGGATTGCGCTGCGGATGGATCCTCGCCACACCCGAGCTCGCGGCTCGCATTTGGCGCATCAATGACCTATTCGGGAATATTCCCTCGCATGCGGCGGAGTTGATGTCCATCATCGCGCTCGACCATTTGCCCGATATCGCGCGGCGCTCGAAGGAATTGCTGGCCGCCAATCGCGCCCTGCTTGACGCCTTCCTCGATTCGCGGACGGATTTGGAAGTGTTGCGCCCTCCGGCGGGAACCGTTGTTTTTCCGCGCCTCACAAAAGGCCGGACCGAAGAATTTGTGAAATTGTTGCGCGAGAAATACGAAACGGAAGTTGTCCCCGGACGATTCTTCGAGATGCCCGATCACTTCAGAGTCGGTATCGGCGGCGACACTGAAATGACTCGCATAGGCCTGGAACGAATCTCCGCCGCTCTGGATGAATTCGCCAGGAAGTAATTGCGAAACCATCAAAGACTTGTTTCAAAAACCAGGAACCTTCGCTCCAGCTCCCACTGCTGTTGTGCTTTCTCACTTGATTTCAAAAACGCGGTGCATGAAGCGGACAATTTGTCCGCGCCCAAACGATCTCCCGAACAGACTGAGACAGCGTGGCCGAAATTATCGGGCGCGTTCCACAGGCTGGCGCCGGGCAGGAAACTATGTTCGATTCCCGTCCGCGCCATCTGTTTCAGGTCGGCATATTTCAAGTCATATGTATCCACTGCGCGGACATATTCATGTGTCAAGTCGATCCGGGAAACTCCCTCATCATCCGTGGAAAGTGCCACGGGCACGTGAAACATCCGGTACATAGGGAATGGGTGATCCTTCCCGCTCACTCCCAGGATCAAATCG
>DATNHU010000138.1:0-4173 GCA_035604795.1 Candidatus Limnocylindrales bacterium | reverse complement strand
GTTGTTTCCGATGGGTAAGACCTTCGCGGATTACGATGGAGTCCGCCTTGAAGAGAGTGCGGCATTCGCCGGCGGCGCGTATCGTGCTGTGAAAGACTCAGGCGGTAAGCTCACTTTTGAGGCGGATGGAGATCTGGTTTTGCCGGGCGCAAGCTCGCCTGCGCCGCGGCTGAGTGTGGTGAAGGATTTTGAGTTTACGCCAGGGAAGGAAAGTTTCAATGTCCGTTGTGCGGTGCGATTGAAAAACGCAGTGAATTCGCCCGGAGTTGGGCCGCAATTTCAGGTGGGGATTGAAGTTGTTGTCAACTTGCTGGCGCCCAATGAAGCGGACCGTTATTTCGAGAGGCGTTCAGGGAATGGACTCGAGCGTCACCCTCTGCGCTGGGGGGGCGAGTGCGCCGGCCCAATGTTGCGAGCCGTGGATGAATGGCAAGACGTAGCGGTGAGTCTTGAGGCTCCGAATGTGGAGAAGTATTGGATCGCGCCCATCGAGACCGTGTCCGAATCAGAAGAGGGATTTGAGTGCGTTTATCAAGGGTCCCAGATTTTGGCCATCTGGCCCGTGAACCTCGGGCCGCGCGGAGAATGGAGCGGCGAAATTTCAATGAGCGTGCGCAAGGCACGTGGTTGAAGATTTAATTTGGCGAAATTGTTGCAGGTCAACCGAAGCTATTGATAGATTCTCTTTGCGGGAGGAAAAGCTATGCCGCTAAATGAGGAGTTGCTAAAAATATTGGCCTGTCCGGTTTGCCTGACTCCGATTCGGGCGCTGCCGGATGACCGCGGGCTGGAGTGCTCCTCCTGCGGGCGAATCTATCCCATCCGCGACGGATTTCCGATTATGCTCCCTGAAGAAGCCACGCCGCCGACACACAAGCCAACTTCCGTTTAAGATCGAAGCGCCCCAAATTAAATCGAAAATAGATCACGGAAATCCGGGGAAGCTGAGCGACTTGTTGCTCTTATCAACCCAGATTTGGACTTCCTTTACGCGCCGGCTTTTGTCAATGTCCTTGTTATCCGGGAACGGCTGATCGGGGCTCACTTCAATGGTCACAACCACGACCGTGCTGCTCCGTGGCGGCAATGCCGCTGACTCGATGCGGTAGCTCTTCACCGGACCGTAGTAGCCCGTGGCGCCCCAATCGGCGATGAAGTCATTCATGGAGTAGTGCGCCGGATCGGGTTTCCAAAGTTGATAGGCGAGTTGCATATTGCCGGCAGCCACCGCGTCGAGAAAATGCGCGGCGGTGCGGCGCTCAGGAACGTGGAGCCAACTGAAATACAATAAATAAGAAAAGACAACAATGAGCAGAACTCCTGCGCAGATTGTAATGATATAACGGCGCAACTTCCATTTCGGATCTTCATCCGTACCGTCAAGCAATCCCCTGTAGACCCTCAAAATCTCTCCCTTAAAGTTGCCGCTAAAACGCCGTAGCACACAGATTGTTAGACGCCAAAAGAAAGCTAACAGATTCCCAATGTCACTGTAAATGACGGTCGGGCAGGAGCAACTGGACGGCTGGGCAAAATTGGCTAGACATCGAGAGCGCCCGCGGGACCGGCAGGCAGCTCGATGGCGTATTTCGTGCGGGCCTTTTGGGCATGGGCATCCAGCGCCAATTGGATCAATCGGTCGATCAAATCGCGATACGGGACACCGGTCGCCGCCCACATTTTCGGGTATTGGCTGATGGAGGTGAAGCCGGGAATGGTGTTGATTTCGTTCAGGTACATGCGTCCCGTTTTTCGCTCCAGGAAAAAATCCACGCGCGCCATGCCCGCGCAATCAATGCAGCGGAATGCACGCAGGGCGTAATCCTGAAATTTCTTGGTTTGCGCGGGCTTGAGCGGCGCGGGGGTCAAATATTTTGTGCCCTCTTCCAAATACTTTGCGGTGTAGTCGTAAAACTCTCGATGAGGCACGATTTCGCTGGGCACAGAGGCTTTCGGAGAATCGTTTCCCAGCACGGCCACTTCAATTTCGCGGGCATCGAATCCGCGCTCGACTACGATTTTTAGCGCGAATTCCGCGGCCAGATCCATCGCCACCGGCAGCTCCTGGCGGGAATGCACTTTGGTCATCCCCACGGATGAGCCCAGCGCCGCGGGCTTCACGAAAACTGGGAACTGAAATTGATCGGCGATGCGCTTGATGATTTCTCCGCGAGACTGTTCCCACTCGCTGCGCAGCACGGCCACAAATTCGCCGACGGGAATTCCGGCCTCTCGGAAAAGACGTTTCTGGACATCCTTGTCCATGCCCACGGCGGAGGCCAGCACCCCGGCACCCACATAGGGGAGCCCCGCCAATTCGAGAAGGCCCTGCACGGTGCCATCCTCGCCAAAGGTTCCATGCAGCACGGGGAAAATGACGTCCACACGAAGCCCGCCGCCTGGTTTATCACCCAAGGGGACCAGCGCCCCAACACTGGGGTCGGCCGAAAGCATTACGCGCTGTCCCGTCTTCAGCACTTCCCCAAGCATTTTGTGCGCGCTGCTGCCGATCAGCCACTGTCCGTCTTTGGTGATGCCGATGGGAACGGCTTCATATTTCGCGGGGTCCAGCGCGCGTATGACCGACGTCGCCGAGCTGAGCGAAACTTCGTGCTCGCCCGAACGGCCCCCGAAAAGAACTCCAACGCGGATCACTTTGCCTGGTTTTTGCACGATGGGATTGCGCCCCGAATCCTTAATGAATCAAACGACCATCTCAAATGAAACTACAGAATCTTTTTGCCCAAGCCCGAGCAGACCATTTCGACGGCCAGCAGCGCGGTCTTGTTGTGCAGGTCTATGACCGGATTAATTTCCACCACTTCCAGCGAGACCATGGCCTTGCTATCGGCGATCATTTCCATGGCCAGATGCGCTTCGCGGTAAGTGACCCCACCCCGTACCGGAGTGCCCACGCCGGGCGCATCCTCGGGATCCACGAAGTCCATGTCCAGGCTGACGGCGATGCCGTCGGTGTCGTCGCTGGCAAAGCGGAGAGCTTCGCTCATCACATCGCGCATGCCGCGCTCATCAATATCGCGCATGGTGAAAACGTGCTCGCCCGATTCCTTGATCAGGCGGCGTTCCTTGGAGTCGAGGTCGCGGATGCCGACCAGGACAATATTGCGCGGCTCAATGATGGGGTGATAGCCGGCCAAATCCACCAGCTCCGTTGGGCCGTAACCGGCAATAGACGCCAGCGGCATGCCGTGGACGTTTCCGGAGGGTGAAGATTCCGGCGTGTTCATGTCTCCATGCGCATCGAGCCACAGCATTCCCACGCGCTTCGATTGCTTGCGGTGCCATCCGGCTACGCCCGCCGCGGTGCCCACGGCGATGGAATGATCGCCGCCCAGGACCAGCGGGAGAAATCCCTCCGCCAGAGATTTCTCCACCATTTCGGAAAGGCCGCGGCAGGTCTCCGCGATTTCGGTCAGATATTTGGCGCGCTTTTCTCCGTAGTGCTGTTCTTCGGGCTGCTTCACGGAAATATTGCCGATGTCATCCACCTGGCAGCCCAGCTGCTTCAAGCGGCCGAGAAGTCCGGCCACGCGCAGAGCCGAGGGGCCCATGTCCACGCCGCGGCGGCTCTGGCCCAGATCCATCGGCACTCCGATGATGCGAACTTTTTGCGGCATGAAGAGGCAGGCCCTTTTGTCCCCCGGAACTGTCGCAGGGAAGTTCTAAGAATATACGCGCCATCACCTCCCCGCCACAAAAAATCCCCAGCCGCGATGCGTCCATCGCAACACTTACGTTGCGCGGAGCCGGCTGTTCCGAGCCGCCCTTGTACCGCTGGCGTCACCGCAGAGACGCGGAGAACTCAGAGGATACGCGGAGAAGAAGAGGTGCGCCCGGCAAATGAAAGGCCATCAATAAACATCGTTGCTGGGAATGGACAGTTCGGCGAGCTTCTTAACCAAATAGAGGCCAAGATCGCGGACGGGACCATCCTTCGGCGTCCAACGGTCGACGATCTTGTAGCGGCCGTCCCTAGCTGCTTCGATAACCCATCGTGCACCGTCAAGGCCACCCTGCCTGGGGTCCATCGAGGGAAGATCCCAAAACTTGAGCTCTTCCACATAATCGAGAAAGGCTTTCGTTTGATCTCTTGATATTTCCTTCCTGAGATTCTCGATGAGTTTTCCAGGTGGCCCACCACCCACACCGTCG
>DATNHU010000137.1:0-4110 GCA_035604795.1 Candidatus Limnocylindrales bacterium | reverse complement strand
CCTTGGAAGATTGTTTGTCGCTGTGTTTGCTGCGTTATTCGTGGTTCTTATCAGACACGTTCCCGGCAAATATAGTTCCGCGCCTGTCATTTGCAATGGAGGCTGGGAAGAGGGCTTGTTTGTGATTGTCCAGCTTGTGGCCGCGGCGATTCTGATCGAGCTCGTCATATGGGCAATCTGCTATGTGTACGTGAGGCCGAGTGTCCCACCAGCGCGGCCTGGGATTGACTTTTTGGTTGCCATCGGACAGACAGGACAACAGTAAGCGGTTAAGTTGGCTGGCACTGTGTTAAACCGTTGTTTCCAATGGGGCACCGAATAACAACTGTTCAGACTGTGAACAGTTAAGCTAAAGTCTAATTTGGAGGATTTAAGAAGGAGAACAGAGATGATCGGTCAAAACGAATCTTGGTTCCTATATAACCGTTCCTCAATTATGGGGAATGCGGTTAATGCATCTGGCGTCTATGCGCTGTTCACTCCGCAGGCATGGATTTATTTTGGAGAATCTGGAGATATTGGGGCGAGATTGCTGGAACACTTGAACGGAGACAATCCATGTATCACTCGGAACGCTCCGACAGGTTTCCAGTATGCGCTATGCCCTGCGAATCAACGGGTGGCGCGCCAAAATCAGATGATTGTCGATTTTGGTCCAATCTGCAATCAGAAGTTGGGCTAAAACGTACTCCGTCAATGTTGCCCGTCAGACGGTGAAAGTACACGTCCAGTCCGTTCACCCGAACAAGGGTAAATAACTGCCCGACTCTCACAGACATAGCGGCTTTGCAGTTTGTGGCCTCATAGTCGCAATTCCTCACGACTCCCGGCACACCAAGCAAGTTAAATAAGCGGCCCGCCAAGAGCCGCACGTATACATCAGCCAGTTGCTTCTGCAATCCCTCGACCCCCTCCGATGCGAGGCTTACCGGGCCCAGGGCGATTATGGCCCGAGTCAAATCTATGGCTCCGCCGACCGGGTCCACACCGAAGCCAATTTCCAACTGAAGGAACGGTGTAAGGAATTTCTCGCGGAGCAAGACGAAGAGGAGGAAGAAGAGGAACAGGAAGAAGAACAAGAGGGACTAACCGAGGGGGACACCACAAACGAAGACCAACCCGCTGAGGAATCCGCTGAAGTTCAAACTTAGACCACGGGATCAATGCTAATCATCGTTTTGACCTTACCTCCGTCATTTGTCAGAATGGGCGACCCGCATCGGCGTCTCACCAAGCGGCCATGCAGGAGAGGAGACTATTCATGATTCGCCGAGGATTAATTTTATCCGCCACCAGCGCTCTGATCTTCGCGCTGGGATTCTTCCTGACCGCCGGCGCGCATCCTGCTCCTCCCGCGTTTCGGTCAGGCGCGGCAGCGGACGATCCTCTCGCCTCACGCCTTCAAGCGGTCGCTGGCGCCGGCATGCTCGGCTCCCACACCTTCGATTACCTCGCTCAACTGAGCGACGAAATCGGCGCGCGGGTCACCGGCTCTCCTGAAGCGGCCAAGGCCGTCGAGTGGGGCCTCGCCACCATGCGCTCCATGGGCCTCGAAAATGTCCACGCCGAGCACTGGCAACTCTGGCGCGGTTGGACGCGCGGCTCCGCCGAAGCCTGGCTCATTTCGCCCACGCGCCGCAAATTAATGGTTGACTCCATGGGCTGGGTCGGCTCCACGGCCGCGGGCGGCGCGGATGCCGACGTCGTGGAAGTGGACCTCAACAAACTCCCCGACGAAATGTCGAATAATTCCCGCAACTGGGCCGGCAAAATTTTGTTGGTCACGCGCAAAGGTCCACGGCCTA
This sequence comes from Candidatus Limnocylindrales bacterium, assembly GCA_035604795.1. Lineage (GTDB taxonomy): Bacteria > Acidobacteriota > Terriglobia > Acidiferrales > UBA7541 > DASTCZ01. The sequence continues at coordinate 2,305 of DATNHU010000137.1, read as the reverse complement.
CGAATAACGCTGGAGTTTCCGAATTCGGCAAGTTTGGTGAATTCCTGGTGAAAGCGCATGACGTAAATGCAGTCGCTGTAATTGGCGGTCAGGGCGGCGCAAAAGCAGTCGGAATAAAACTCACCCACACCGGCATCCTCGGATTCACCACCTACTACGAAATTCCCGTGGTCAGCATGGCTGCGGAAGATCAGGGCCAGCTCGAGCGCCTCATTGACGCGGGCAAGCCGGTGAGGCTGCACATCAATGTGCAGAACACTGTCACTGCCGGGCCCGTGGATGCCGCGAATGCCGTCGGCGAAATCCGCGGCACCGAGCATCCCGAACAGGTTCTCGTAGTCGGCGGGCACCTCGATTCGTGGGATCTTGCTGAGGGCACCACCGACAACGGTTGCGGTTCGGCCACTACGCTGGGCGCAGCGGAAGCCATCATGCGCTCCGGTCTGAAACCTAAACGCACCATCCGCTTTGTCCTTTTCACAGGAGAAGAGCAGGGGTTGGTCGGCTCGCGCGAATATGTGAAGGCGCACCAATCCGAAATGGCCAACCACTTGGGCGTCATCGTTCTCGATGGCGGCCAGGGTGCCGTGAACGCGCTCGATCTCGGGGGGCGCGACGACCTTTACGACGTCACCATTCCCTTTGCAAAATCACTGGGCAACTTTGGCGTCATGGAAGTGAAGAGCAATCCGGGCTTCGGCACCGACAACGGTCCATTCATCCTGGCCGGCCTGCCCGGAATCGAACTGGCACAAGACACTTCGCAATACTGGCTCACTCACCACAGTCCCGCGGACACCCTGGATAAAGTGGATCCGGCGACGCTGACTCGCAATGCCACCATTGAAGCTCTTCTGGCCTTCTGGATTGCCGACCGGCCCGAGCGTTTCGCTTCGCCCTGGCCTCCGCAAAAAACGGAAAAGATGCTGAAGGACACTCATCACGAAGAAGAGTTGAAGGTCTTTGGTCTATGGCCGTTTGGTTCAAACTGACACGCGCCGCCGGATGGTGGATTTTGTACCGCCGGGCTCCCGCCCGGCGAATTTGAATTAGCCAGTGTAGCTCTCAATCGTCGGCAAGGCTGGGGGAGCTGAAAACTCAATGAAAATGCGGGTGCGGAGGCTGCTCGCGCCACGAATTTTGTCACTCGGAGAAAGATAGGACTTTAGTTTTTTCGGTTACCCCAACAGTTCCAGGACGTCGCGCCCATCGCGATTGTACCTCCTGGCCCATGTGCCCCGGCTGTGCCCGCCGCTACTATGGCTTCACGTTGCGCGTGCCCCATAACGCAGCGTACTGAGGAAAACAAAATGCTCTTAGCCCTGACGGTTTTGCTGCTGCATCCCCCAGCGGTTCCGGCCGCGGCCATTCCCCGGCTGCCTTTGAATTCCATGGCATATTCCAGCGCGCTACTGACTACTGATTCAGAAAACGATTCCGACGACAAGAAGTCAGCCTCCGACAAATCGTCTGATTCCAAGAATTCAACCGCCGCTCCTGCAATTCCGAGTGCTTCCAGCGTATTTACAGCATTGGCCAAGCCTGCTGTCTCCCCCGATCCCGTCGCTTTTGAGCCGGGCCAGCTTGCGCTGACTCCTATGGCCGATGACGCGGCGGGTTCTTCATCGTCGCGCAGTTACGAATCCGGCTCGGCGGCCCCGGCTTCGTTCCGTTCCACTGAGAAAGCAGGCCATGCCCACGCTTTGCCGCCGAAGAAGTGGCTTATCCTCAGCGCCGCCGAGCATAGCGCAGCGACGTTTGACGCCTGGTCCACTCGCCAGGTCATCATGAATGGCACGGGCCAGGAATTAAACCCCATGCTCCAGCCGTTCGCCAACTCCAACGCGTTGTACGCCGCGGTGCAGGTTGCCCCCTTCGCCTTTGATTACCTCGGCCTGCGCATGATGCGCAGCTCGCACCCCTGGGTGCGCAAAATGTGGTGGGTGCCCCAGACCGCCAGCACCGTTTCTTCCTTCGTCGCCGGCGCGCATAATATGAACGTTCACTAATACAAAACTAAAATTCATACCATCATAACTTTTCATCTGCGGCGCGGCTCCGGAAGATCTCCGGGGCCGCGCTTGCTTTTTGCCGCAAGCGTGCGTTAGTGTGCGGCGGGGCCCGAAATTCTGAGCGCCATCGTGTACGATAATTCGTCCGACAATTCGAGCAATGCTTCGTCCGGGGATTCGTCCGCGAATTCTCCGAGCAACGTGTCAGGAACATCGCTTCCGCAGGGAACAAAACCAGGGCAAGCATCGCGCATCGTTTCGCTGGATGTCTTTCGCGGGATGACCATCGCTGG
>DATNHU010000136.1:0-3876 GCA_035604795.1 Candidatus Limnocylindrales bacterium | reverse complement strand
TTTCTTTCGCCTCGCGCTGGCCTTGATCAATCTGCTTCCACAGCCGGTATTTCTTGACGATCTCGGCAAGTTCCGAGTGCATTTTGGCGAGCTTCTGGATGCGCGCCGAATCGGCCAGCACTTCGGGAGATGAAAGCTGCGCGGTCATTTCTTCGTAGCGCGCCTCCAACTGGTCTAGTTTTTCGTAGAGCGTTTTTTTGGCCATGGGCCGGTTCCCTCAAATAACCAATTCATTCCAATGATTAAGTTGATGTCGGGAAAACTTTGGGCAGCGAACAAAGCGTCCGTTGGCGTGGGTGCCGGGAAGGAAAAGCCTAATAGAAAGCGGCGAACATTTGCATCATACCGGTAACCAGAATACCGAGCGGCTCGAACGAAGTCAATCAGCCGGGCGGAGATTTGTTTCTTCTCGCATGAAAGCGTTGTTAACGGAATATAGAACCAGCGAGGTCAGCGCTCCGGCAACCAGCACTTGCCAGATACCACCACGGATGGAACGGGTCGCCTGGCCAAACAGGTAAAGTCCAAATCTGGCGAAGCTCCAGCCCCCTGCGACACGGTCGAACACAGCCCCCACTATTCCAAGAACCATGAACACCATCAGGTATACTCCCGCGCCGCCGATGGCCCAGTGCCAAGCCTGCGTCCAACGCAAGGGTGAAGCGAGTCGGCGCAACACGAAGGCGGCGATCAACTGTGGTACGCAGGCGAAAATCGTTTCAATGAAAAATGCGAAGAGAAAATCCCGCGCCCAGTTGGAGACCCCCGCACTGTCGCGGCCGATTAAGAACTGCGCCAGCGTGAAGAAGAAACTGCCGCACACAACAGCGGCCAGATAATAGGCCAGACTTCCGCGCTTGGTCATATGCGCCGTTCGATGCGCGGGAAATCGGTCCAAACTTTTACGCCGCAGAAATGTGAGCCTTCCGTGCAGATGGGCGTCGCAATTCCCGCGCGGATGTAACACGGCGGGCCAATGTACTTGGCCAACTCGGGTACAGCCGCGCGGAGCTGGTCAAGTTCTTCCATGGATGCCTGATAGATCTCCTCTTGCGCATTAAAGCAGGTGCGCATGGTCCATTTGTGCAGCAGGTGCAGCAGCGAACCAGACTCAACGAGCCGGATTGCTTTCGCGTTTGGCAAAAGATAGAGCGCCGCTTCGCAGGGCGCGCCGCGATCCAGCAATTCGTTCTTGGCCGCCCACGCATCGGCCATGGCCTGCTCGTAAATCTCACGGGCTTTCGGATTGGAGGCAATCAGCATGGGCGTCACGTAATCGGGCTCCCGCGTGTCGGCCAACGTCAGCAACGGCCGGGAACCCGGTACCATGCGGTGCCTCTGATCCTGACTATCTGCGGTGTGGCTAATCTTCTTCGCAAAAGTAAAATATGCGTGTTGCAAGGCACGCATCATCGGCGCGTGCACGCCGATGTTCAGCGTCTGTAGCCGGTACGGATTCCGGGCCGGATCCAGCAGCCGCGACAGCGCTTCCGCGTCCGAACACGCCGTTTCGGGGTGACCCACGACCGCGCGATAAGCCACCGCAATAATTCGCGCGGCGTTTGGCGACCCATCCACCAGCACGGACACGCGCCCGGCCAGCTTCGCGTCGAACTCCCGCGCAAAAGCTTCGCCACCCGAGCCGCCTTCCGCCCCGAGCGCGGAGACCTGCTCCCATTCCGGCAGCGATTCCATCGGCTCGACATCAAACCGGTCAAAGAATTGCGGGTCGAGCTCGCGCACGCGCGCAACCATCTCGCCCACAACCGCGCGCGATTCCGCAGGGGTGTCGGAAGCCGCCTGCATCCGCCACAGCCGGTGCAGCACAATGCCGGAAAGCGTGTGCACCATGGTCGTCGCCGCGGCCACGGGCAGGACGTACCGCGCCACTTCAATTGCGCGCTTTTCCGCTTGCCCCTCTACCTTTTTGACGCGCTTGGGGTGCGAAAGTTTTCCGATGTGCCAGATCTCGCCAAGAATTTCGCGAGCGTTGGGCAGAAGCAGCGCAGACAGCTCGCGGTAATACCCCCACGCGCGTGCCACGGCGCGCTCGTAAATCGTCCGTTCAGCGGCGCCAAACCCCGGCCCGTCCCCGGGCACGAACGCAACCGCTCGATTCAGACGAACATAGCGCTGGCTCTGCTGCTCGGAATTGTAAAACGGATGCGCGTGCAAGAATGACCAAACAAACTGCCGGCTGACATTTTCCAGCCCAAACTCAAAATGCGCATGCTGGTAAACCGTGTGATGACCGCCATTGTACGTGGCCGCGCCGATCAGCAAGCGCTGCTTATCATTCACTTCTTCAGGGCCGATCAAGCGCGGCGCGTAGCAAGTGCGCGCAGCCGCAATCGCAGAATCGTAAGGATGCGCAAAAGCGTTCCGCAACGTAACGCGCGGCACCGCCGCTTCCATCGCAAATGTTTCCGTCTCGTTATTTAGTGGAAGAGGTTGCGTAGCCATCACGAAAGTTCATTCTACACCGGCTTGCCCTCAGCGCACCGCGAAGTCGAGCCGGTGCCCAAAAAATGTTTTGGAAAGTTTCACCTGCACAACGGGAAGGTTATGCCTTCTTCGCTTCGTTGCCCGCGTACTTGCGATTGAATCGCTCGATGCGTCCGGCCGTATCCAGCACTTTCTGCTTGCCGGTAAAGAACGGATGGCAGCTTGAGCAAATTTCGACGCGCAGCATCTCGCCCTTGATGGTCGAGCGAGTCTTAAAAGTATGCCCGCAGGCGCAATGGACCAAAACTTCGTGATAATCGGGGTGGATTCCAGCCTTCATGGTTGCCTTCCTCGCGGCCGGTCTGCACGGCAGGGGGTGGGACCCCACAGCCGCGTCGCTAGGCCGCGGACAGACAGTTAGATTACGCGAATTGCCAAACGGATGCAAAGAGGCTTGCGCCATTGGAGCCGCGATGCAGCTCGCAAGAGGTGTGCTTGATGAATTGGACCGTCCGGAAAAAGAGAGGGCTGCCTCGCGCACCCAGTACACGAACCGGGTGTTGGGCAGCCCTCCCCTAGGAGAGAACCTTTAATCAGTCTCCCCGCCGGACCAGGAGGTTCTCCCGGACGGGCCTCTCCTAAAGTGAACGCAGGAAATTCAACAGATCCTGCTTCTGTGTTTCGTTCAGACCGTGAAAACGAGTAATCACAGCGTTGGCCTCGGAACCGGCGCTGCGATGCGCCCGAATTGCTTCCAACAGGTCGCTTGTCCGCCCGTCATGTAGGAAGAAAACTCGCTGGCCCAATCCCCACAGCGGAGCGGTGCGAAACTCGTCCGGCCCAGCCGACCCTTGCGTAACCCCGTCTGCCAACCCAGCTCCCATGTGATGCACCATGAAATCCGAGAAGGCGTTGACCTGCACATTCGTCTGACCAGTCGTAAGCGACATGCTACCTGTGCTTATGGACGGCGAATGGCACAACGCGCACCCGAGGGCGCTGAACACAGCCGCTCCTCGCTGGCTCGACGGCGTGGGTGTGGCTGGAGTCGGCGGCGCCGAAAGTCGCATGAACATCGCGAAGTTGGAGACGTCAGATGCCAGGTCCGAAGTCGGTGAAGGGCCACTGGATGAGAAGTTCTCCGAGTCCTCGGGCAACTGATTCAGGAGGCAACCCTGGCTGTCCTCGCGCTCATTGGGAAACAGCTCGTTGGTCACTCCCATTTCAACGTTGTAGGCCTCTCCCGCGAAAATCAGCGCGGATTTGTTTTGCGCCTTCCAGCCAAACCGGGTAATCGTGCCGTCGTTGCCGCTTCGGTTCGGATGTCCCTTAATGCCCAGAATGTTTTTCTCAAGTTGATTCGCAGCCGCATTGGCCAACAAGTTTGAATCGGTGATTTCTTCAACCATTCCGAGGGCGAAAACCGGAGTC
>DATNHU010000135.1:0-2597 GCA_035604795.1 Candidatus Limnocylindrales bacterium | reverse complement strand
GGGGGCGCACAGTCTCGACATCCTGGTGGAGAATTCAGGGCGAATCAATTTTGGACCGAAAATACGAGAGGATCGGAAAGGGATCACAGAGTCAGTAAGTCTTGGGGAAAGCACTCTGATGGGTTGGAAGGTGTTTTGTCTGCCGATGAGCGATCTTCATGAAGTTGCATTCTCACAAAAAGCGACGGATGGTCCGGCATTCTATCGCGGGTACTTCCAATTGGAGCAGACTGGAGACACTTTTCTTGATATCCGCAAATACGGTAAAGGCGCGGTCTGGGTAAACGGGCACGCGCTGGGGCGATTCTGGCGTATCGGGCCGCAACAGACGCTCTTTCTTCCCGGAGCCTGGTTAAAGAAGGGACGAAATGAAGTGATCGTTTTCGATTTGACCACGCACCTGGACACCCCAAAATTGAGCGGACTTACTCACTCAATCCTCGATATGGTGAACGAGACAGCCACGCCAAAATTGAATTGAGTATTGAGCTGCGAAAGCGGCCACCTGAGTCGTGGCAGCCACCCTTCACGAAACTCGTTCGGGGCAAGCAGATCCTTCGCGCATCCTTGTCGGATGTGCTCAAGATGACAAAGTTGGTGCTGGCGAAAGGCGAGATGAAATGAGAATCAGTTTTGCGGGGCCGGGTGGCGAATGAAGAATCGCCATTTGTCGATGTTGGCGGGCACCGCAATGTCGAAGAATCCGACCAGCATTTCATCTGAAGTTTGATCGCCCCAACGGACCGCTTTGCTGGGATCAGGATTGTGCGGATTGTGGGATGAATTATCGAACCAGCCGACGGCTTCGAGGTTGGTTCCGGCCTTGAGAGGCCGAGGCACGGCGAGACGGTAGCTGAGTTGCCAGTGGAAATCGTAATTGACCAGGAGAAGAGTTTCTTTGGTCTTATCCGGATAAACGATGTTGTACGCGAAACGCTTTCCACGCAGATGCATGTGCGGGAAGAGACTGAGGAGTGTGGCGTCATTCGGCAGAGTGCCTTGGACTTTGACGGGGAAATCGTCAGCGCCGGGGGGGATGACAAAGGAATCGTTGGTCAGTTGGAGGGTGATGACACGCTGCTGCGGCGGCTGTTTTGCGAAAATAATTCCGGCGCTGGTTTGATCCACGGCGGGGTGGCCATTGGTGGTGTAATGCATTTGAAAAACCAGGTCGGAACCAGCGGGGATTATTTTGGCCATTCCGGCGGGCCAATTATCGGGAGAGCTTCCCGGCGCGTACACCAGGAGCATATCGCTATCGGTCCAGTGGGAATCATTGACGAGTTTTGGGTCGTGCAAGGTGGATGCAGAAAACGGAACGCCGATGGGCGCGCTGCGCAGCCAAGGTGAATCCGGTGGACGGATGTAAACCACAGCGTGATGGACGTGTTCCGGGCTGGATGGGAGCACCTGCGAAATCTGCACCCATTTGTCTTCGGTGAATCCGGTGTGAACAATTTCGTAGGTGTATTCGACCGTGCCTCGAGCAGGGATATTTATGGCGGCGGGCATTTTCAAAACCACGTCGGGCTGAGGGATATTCCAGCCGCCCACCCAGTGCAACGCAGGAGGGGCATCGCGCGGATCGCCTGCCGGAGCACCGGCTGCGGCCCAAGCACGGAGCGTGGCGATGTCCTGAGTGGAGAGCGACGGATCGTTGGAGAAATGGCCGAAACGAGGGTCGGCAAACCACGGGGGCATTTCGCGCGAGGTGACTTTGCCGGCGATGCCGGAGGCCTTTCGACGCGCCTGGTCGAAGGTCTCAAGGGGCATGGGGCCAATACCTTCGGCATGATGGCAAGTCTGGCAATGCTGCTGGAGGATGGGCAGGACATCCCGATAAAAAGCGGGCGCGCGTGAAGAAGAAGGAGTACTGGCCGGGCTTTGATGCGGCGACGCAGCCGCAAACAGGATTGCGGGAATACACACGCACAGTAGAGTGAAAACAAATCGCCGAATTTGCCGGACTCGCATGGAATTCAAGTTTGCCATAGGGCATGGCGCAAATCACATTCGACATTGTTTTCCGAGCTATGATTTCCCATTGGGCTGAGATTGCTGATGCTGCGCTAAGCGTGTAGGATTTGGACGACGAACGAAAGGCGATGGAGTTCGCCTGAACCGCCCCCAAGGGCTGATGACTCCTGGCCGCCGCAAGGCGCTCAGGAGTTTTTTTTCCGGGCACCGCGGCTCGCGGAAAATGGAGCGACCGTGCGCATTGCATTGCTGATTATTTTCGGAGCTGCTGGAACGCTCGCCCGGTACGGATTGCAAGGATTTGTGCAATACCGTGCAAGCTCATCTTTTCCCACCGGAACGCTAGTCGTAAATCTCATAGGATGCCTGCTGCTGGGCGGAGTGACGCAATACGGGCTGCACCATTTGTCGATTCCGCCGGAATGGCGAATCGGGATCAGTGTTGGGTTCCTGGGCGCGTTCACGACATTTTCGACATTCGGCCTGGAGACGGTGCGGTTGTTGGAAGATGGTGAATGGATACGAGCATTGCTTTATACGAGCTTGAGCGTGGTTGGGGGACTGCTGGCGATTGTGCTGGGAATGCGCATCGCGAACGCCCTCTAGGAGGACACTGTGAC
>DATNHU010000134.1:0-5906 GCA_035604795.1 Candidatus Limnocylindrales bacterium | reverse complement strand
GGATTGCGGCTGCACTCCGGCTACCGCGTCAAATACGGCCACGGCGCCATCGAGCACGCGTAGGGAGCGCTCGACTTCAACGGTGAAGTCCACGTGGCCGGGGGTATCAATAATATTTACGCGCGTCTTCTTGCCATGGCGATCCCAGAACGCAGTGGTGGCCGCGGATGTAATGGTGATTCCGCGTTCCTTCTCCTGCTCCATCCAGTCCATGGTGGCCGCGCCGTCGTGCACTTCGCCGATTTTGTACGTTACGCCCGTATAAAACAGGACCCGTTCGGTCGTAGTGGTCTTGCCGGCATCAATGTGGGCCATGATCCCGATGTTGCGCGTGTCAGCGAGTTGTGTTTCACGTGCCATGAAAACAAACTTCCGTTCTTATTCCCCGAAATTCAGATTTCCAGGCGTCATCCCTGCGCCCGAAGTTTGGCTGCCGCTTACCAGCGATAGTGCGCGAAGGCTTTGTTAGCCTCCGCCATGCGGTGAACGTCTTCCTTTTTCTTAATCGCCCCGCCGCGCCCGTTTGAGGCATCCATCAATTCTTCTGCGAGCTTGGTGGTCAAATTCTTTCCACCGCGGGTGCGCGCGTTTTGCAAAAGCCAGCGAATGGCCAGCGACTGCTTGCGGAAAGGATTCACTTCCACCGGCACCTGATAGTTCGCGCCGCCCACCCGTCGCGTTTTCACTTCTAAAATTGGCTTGGCGTTCTCGATGGCCTTCTTAAAAATTTCGAGCGCGTTGGGGTTGCCCTTGGCCGCAATCTGATCCATGGCGCCATAAAAAATCCGCTGCGCCGTGGACCGCTTGCCATCCCACATCATCGAGCTGATGAACTTCTGCACCAGATCGCTTCCGTATACAGAATCCGCCGGGATGATTCGACGGGAAACGGCTCCTTTGCGCGGCATCTACAAATCTCCTTACTTCTGTGCGGCTTTTGGCCGCTTGGCGCCGTATTTCGAGCGCCCCTGCTTGCGATTGTCCACTCCGGCGGCGTCCAGTGTTCCGCGAATGATGTGATAGCGGACGCCCGGCAAATCTTTTACGCGGCCGCCGCGGACCAGCACGATGGAGTGCTCCTGCAAATTGTGGCCGATGCCGGGAATGTAAGTGGTTACTTCCACGGCGTTCGTCAAACGCACCCGCGCGACTTTGCGCAATGCCGAGTTCGGCTTCTTTGGCGTCTGCGTGTACACGCGGATGCAAACTCCGCGCTTTTCCGGACAGCCCTGCAGCGCCGGCGATTTTGTTTTGGCGCGAATTTGTTCGCGGCCGTAACGCACGAGTTGCGAGAATGTGGGCACGACTCTCCCTTAAATTCCGGTCATCTGGCTTTTGTCCGCGCGGAGATATACCGCACCACCACGCGGAAGCCACTTTCATTAAAGAAAGGGGCTGACTGCGACCACGGAGAGACCACCAAGAAACTCCGTAACGAGACTCGCCAAGGCGAGAACCCGAACCGCAGGCTATTCAGGGTATTGCGGAGAGGCTTAATCGGCTTTGCGGGGCTGGCGCCCCATTTCGGCCGTTCCCCCAACCCCGTTCCGTCCATCTATGTTCCGGGGCGAGAGACCTTCCGTACCAAAAACAGTCAAAAGTCCCTGACCAATCGGTAAGTATAGAGATAGCATGGCTTTGTGTCAAACTAAAAAAGTTGGAAGGCGGTGGAAAACCGTTCGCCTTAACTTCGCTTGTAAAACGCCCCTGCATTCCGGGTGATTTACTACCACTCAGAGGTGGCAAAGGCAAGCGCAAGTATATGTAAACAAGTAGCTTGCGGATGACCCCATGGTCCGGCTACTTGATCTCCATGATTTCCTTTTCCTTGAGAGCAGCCAGGTCTTCGATCTTCTTGGTCTCGCTGTGGGTCAGTTTTTCCAGCTCTTCCAGCGAACGCTTTTTTTCGTCCTCACTAACCTTTTTCTCTTTTTCAAGCTTTTCGACGGCCTCCTTAATGTCCCGCCGAATGTTGCGAACTGCCGTGCGATGGTTCTCCAAAACCTTGTGCATGTGCTTGACAAGTTCCCTGCGACGTTCTTCGTTGAGCGGTGGGATGGGAATGCGCACGGCTTTGCCGTCGTTGGTGGGATTCAGTCCCAGATCTGATGTGCGAATCGCTTTATCAATCAGCGGAACTACGCTGGGATCCCACGGCGTCACCATGATCATGGTGGCGTCGGGTACAGAAAGCGTGCCGAGTTGATTCACCGGCATTGGGGTTCCGTGATAATCCACACGGATGTGGTCCAGCAAACTTACGTTGGCGCGGCCGGTGCGCAGGCCGGAAAGTTCCTTGCGGAAATCCTCGACGGCTTTTTCCATCCGAAGTTTTGCCTGCGCGGAGGCGTCTCTGGTATTTGCAATTGTGGTCATAGTGTCATTTGCCTCCGGAAATGAAATCCTGGGTTAACTATTTTATGGATATGGATTTACTCCGTGCTCACCAGTGAGCCAACTTTTTCCCCCATGACTACGCGTTGAATATTCCCCGGCACGTTCATGTTAAAGACGATGATGCGCATCTTGTTGTCCATGCATAGCGAAATCGCTGTAGTGTCCATCACGGAAAGACCTTTTTGAATGACGTCGAGATAAGTGATGCGATCGAACATCTTCGCGCCCGGAACTTTTTCCGGGTCCGCGTCATAAATGCCGTCCACGCGCGTGGCTTTGATGATGACGTCGGCTTTGATTTCCATGGCGCGCAAAGCCGCGGCAGTGTCAGTGGAAAAGTATGGATTGCCGGTGCCCGCGGCAAAAATAACCACGCGGCCCTTCTCCAGATGGCGGGCAGCCCGTCGGCGAATGAATGGCTCGGCGACCTGCTGCATGCCGATGGCGCTCATCAAGCGCGTGTGGCAGCCAAGTTTTTCGAGTGAATCCTGCAAGGCCAGGCCGTTGATGACTGTGGCCAGCATGCCCATGTAATCGCCGGTGGCCCGGTCAATGGCCATGGATTTCTGGCGTGTGCCACGAAAAATGTTGCCGCCGCCAACCATGATGGCAATCTGCACACCCAGGTCGCGGACGCCCTTGATCTCGCGAGCGATTGCGGCGATGGTTTCGCCATGAATGCCGGATTCCTGCGGTCCCGATAATGATTCTCCAGAAAGTTTTAATATGATGCGGCGGTAAGCGGGCTCGCGCCCGCCGGCTTTCGTGGTTTCATCAGCTGGCGTGGTGGGCATCGGATGAATTCCGCCGGTACGCTCCTGTGGCGGATTCGGCGGAAATTCTAACAGAAATCGGCGGCTCTCCGCACGGGCTTAAGAAACGAAATTAGGCTTTTGCCGGGACAGCTGAATCGGGTGGTTCCACGCGCGGCGATCTGCCTGCGGCGAAAGTTGCTGTGGCGTCGCCCACTTTCATGCGCACGTACCGTCTGACGGAGATTTTCTCTCCGACTTTGGCGATGGCCAGGTCGATCATTTCTTTGACCGTGACGGATTCGTCCCGGATGAAATGCTGTTCGTAGAGGCAATTTTCTTCGTAAAACTTTTCCATCTTCCCCGTAGCTATTTTCTCGATCACGTGGTCGGGCTTCCCGGTCTGGCGCGCCTGATCGCGGGAAATTTCGCGTTCGCGCTCGAGGATTTCAGGCGTGACCTCCTCGCGGCGGATAAACCGGGGATCAAGAGCGGCGATATGCATAGCCAGATCGTGGCACAGCCGCTGAAATTCATCGGTCCGGGCCACGAAATCAGTTTCGCAATTTACTTCCAGCAATACTCCAATCTTTCCTCCGGCGTGAATGTAGCAGCTCACCAAGCCATCGGTGGCCTCGCGCTCAGCCTTCTTCTGCGCCGCAGCTTGTCCCTTCTTGCGCAGGAACTCCACGGCTTTCTCCATATTGGCGCTGGAAGCCGTCAGGGCCGCGCGGCAATCGTTGAACCCCGCTCCAGTAAGCTCGCGCAGCTTCTTTACAAGTTGTGCAGATATATTTACCGGCTCCGGATTCGTGGTCATGGGTCCCAATAAACCTTTCAAATGGATTGTTGAATCGGAAAAATGGGCCGCATTTGCGTCAGGTCGAACACCATTCCCGACTATTTGTCAGCGCCAGCTTCGTCGGCTTTCTCATCAACGCTTTCCGCAGGCAGTTCGGGGGCTGCCGCAAGGGCCTGCTCCAGGGCCGCGGGATCGACAAATTCGCCTTCTTGCTTTTCGTAAGCTTCGTATTTGCTGGTGTCCACGTAATCCACGCTTTCATCGATTCCTGTGCTCTCCCCGCCTTCGGTGGACTTGGCCTCGGCCAATTGCGACTGCTCAAAGGATTGCTTTCCCTCGATGACGGCATCGGAGATTTTGGAGGTGAAAAGGCGAATGGCACGTAGAGCGTCGTCATTACCGGGAATGACCCAGTCCACAACTTCGGGATCACAATTCGTGTCCACGATGGAAACCACCGGGATACCCATGCGGCGCGCCTCGCGCACCGCGATTTCTTCGGCGTTCGAGTCGATCACAAACATGGCCTCGGGCAGCGTGGTCATATTTTCCATGCCGCCAAGATTCTGGTTGAGGTGATCCATCTCGCGCTTGAGGCGCGCGGCTTCCTTCTTGGAAAGCTGCGCCATCCGGCCATCTTCCACCATGGCCTTCAGCGACTTAAGCCGCTTGATGGATTTTTGAAGCGTAGTCCAGTTAGTCAGGGTGCCGCCGAGCCAGCGGTGATTGACAAAAAACATTCCGCAACGGTTCGCTTCTTCCGCAACCGCTTCCTGTGCCTGGCGCTTTGTGCCGACAAATAGGATGGCCTTGCCCTGGCTGCTCATGTCGCTCACGAATCGCGCAGCCTCGCGGAACATCTTCAAGGTCTTCTGCAGATCAATGATGTGGATCCCATTACGCTCGCCGAAGATATATTCCTTCATCCTCGGATTCCATCGCCGCGTCTGGTGGCCGAAATGAACACCGGCCTCCAAAAGCTCCTTCATCGTAATTTCAACTGCCAACGATCCCCCTCAATGAACTAGATGCTTGCCTGCCGCTCAGACTGAAAAAGCAGAGCAACAAGAGCATCCGTCGTGCCGGCGCCTTGCCGGCCGTGAATTTGGACCCGCAACAATATAGGACGCAAAACAAGACCCATGTGACGCGGGGCCAGAGCTCGTATGCCGCGCAAATATCGCGCGGGCAAGAACTAGCGCTTGCTGAACTGGAAGCGCTTCCGGGCGCCCTTCTGCCCGTACTTCTTGCGTTCGCGCATGCGCGAGTCACGTGTCATAAAACCGTTGCGGCGGAGACCCACGCGCAAATCGGCATTGAATTTGGAGAGCGCACGAGAAAGCCCCATGCGCACGGCGCCGGATTGCCCCCCGGGACCGCCGCCCTTGGCAGTGGCGATCACGTCCACCTGATCGGTGGTGTTGGTGAACTTCAAGGGCTCGATGGCCGCGTTGCGCCAGGCGATATTATGAAAATAATCGTCAACCGGCCGCCCGTTGACGGTGAACTTGCCGGTGCCCGGCCGGAGAAAAACTCGCGCGACCGATTCCTTGCGGCGCCCGGTGCAATTAATGAGAGCGGGCTTTGCTCCCTCGATGGGTTGTGAAGTCAAACTCACTTTTCCTCCAACTGCCGAAGTCTCATTCCTAATTCCCGCAGCCCGGACCGCGCAGTCTTGCCGACACTTACATCCTCGAAGACAACTTCAATTACAGAGGGACCCAAAACCGAGGACGCGTGTGCAGGACGATACCTGGAAACCAGTGCAGCTTACGACGCAAGCGGCTGAGGCTTCTGACCGGTATGACGTGCCAGACCTTTGTCGTCCAAATAAATACGCAGCTTCTTCGCGCGGTGGGCGCGCAACTTGTTCTTGGGCAACATTCCCAGTATTGCTTCGCGGACCATCCAGTCGGCGCGATTCACGCGCAGACGCTTCGCGGGAATTTCCTTTA
>DATNHU010000133.1:0-5802 GCA_035604795.1 Candidatus Limnocylindrales bacterium | reverse complement strand
TGATCATCGGCAACGCCAAGAATGGACTGCCGCTGATCCTTGAACCGAAATAATGCGCCGAAATAGCTAGCCGAATAACGGCGGTTGGTGGCTGCTGAAACTATTTCAACTCCTGCTTGGCCGGCTTGGCCACAGACATCTCTTTCAGGAGCTGTTCCGCCTGCTCGAGCGTCACATCACGTTTCTGCTGAAGGTCGGCGATGGTTGGAGCAACGGTTTTGTCGGGGATCACGCCATCACCTTCCAGCTTGCGTCCCTGGGGAGTGAAAAAAAGAACTTCGCTGACTTCGAGGACGCCGCCACCCTTCACTTTCTGGTCGTGCGCGATGCCGATGACGCAGCCGCAGGTCTGCGTTCCGACCACTTTGGCGCGGCCGGTTTCCTGCAGTCCCCCGGCAAACATTTCGGAGGAGCTTCCGGTGGAGTTGGAAGTGAGGAGAACCACCGGGCCGGAATAAATCCGGCCGCCTTCTTTTCCAGCGTTAAATTCGCGATGGCCTTTGACGGAACCGGACTTCTCCTCAGAATAAATATCTTTCCGGGTCATGAACTGGGCGAACAGAGTTTTCTGATTGTAGAAATAGCCGGCGAGAGTTTTGAGGACGTCCCCGCGGCCGCCGCCATTAAAGCGCAGATCGACGATGAGGCCGGGCGCGTCCATGAATTTCTCGAGCGCTTCCATGAATTCCTTTTCCACGGGGAGTTGGAAGCCATCGAAGCGGATGTAGGCGTCGCCGGAGGGCAAAACGCGGGAGTTGACGTCAGGCGGATGAGGAATTAATTGCTTGGAGATGGTGACATCGAAGGTGGAACCGTCGGCGCGCTGCAGGCCAATCTTGTAGGAGGTATCCGCCAGGCCTTTGAATACTCCCGCATAGACACGGAAGCGAGTGATCCGCTCAGTGGAGGAAGGCAGGACGGTCCTGGCGGATTCGGCAATTTTTTCACGGACGGGCCGACCGTCAACCGTGAGAACCATCATGCCCTGCTCGATGCCGGCAGCGGAGGCATTGGAATTGGGAAGAACATCGGTGACGACAACTTTGCCGTCAAGCTCAGCCATGGTGAATCCGATGCTAACGCCCTCACTTTTCTGGCGGTTCTCCCATTGCGCGGGAGAGTTGAAGCGGGTATGCGCGTCGTGCAGCTCGCCGGTCATTCTATTCAGGAGCGCGTAGAATTCTGCGTCATCCTTGACGCTATCCACTTGCGGGCGGTAACGCTGGCCGATTTCTTCCCAGTTGACGCCGTGGAATTCGGGGTCGTAGTAGCGGTCGTGCACACCTTTCCAAACATTTTCAAAAACTTCCTCGCGATCCCTGGGGGTGAGAGGTTTGGGTGAGTCGGCGGTGGAAGAGGCCAGCGCGGCGTGAGGGCGGGCGGCGGAGAAAATCGCGCAAGAGACCAGCAGGCAGGCTGCAAGGAGCATTGCAGGCCAGGTTCGGGTTGGCCGGATCATGGAGCCTTTCGCGTCAACGAAATCGACAGGCATGGATAATAGATAGATTCTCTTCGACAGTCCAAAAGAACTTTCTGCCGGTAAAGCGGGCCGGACCGGATCGCTAACTCTTGAGGTGAGCCATATGGGTTTGACGCGTTCTGGAGTGGATGCGTCACAGGTTTGACGGGCATTTGCGCGCGCCGCTATACTCGCGAATTCAAGGCGAAGCGGCGTGCTGGACTGGCAGAGGATGTCGCGGCGCACAAATTTTGAATTGGAGGCAACGGTGGAAGAAGATCTGAGATATCCGGTTGGAAAGTGGGAGAAGAAAGGGCCGTTCACTCCCACGGAACGAAAGCAGATGATTGACAGCGTGGAGGCGACACCGAACCGATTTCGGTCAGCGGTGGCGGGATTGAATGATAAGCAACTGGATACGCCCTACCGCCACGGGGGATGGACGGTGCGGCAGACAGTGCATCATGTGGCTGACAGCCACATGAACGCGTACATACGATTCAGGCTGGGGGTGACGGAAGCAGAACCAACGGTGAAGCCATACGATGAAAAGCAGTGGGCAGATTTGCTGGATGCGCGGACCGCGCCGGTGGATATCTCATTGGAAATAATTGATGGAATTCACCGCCGGTGGGCAATCCTGCTGCATTCGGTGCGGGAAATTGATTTCAACCGGGCGGTGCGCCACCCGGAGAATGGAGTGATGTCACTGGATGACGTGCTTGCGCTCTATGAGTGGCACGGACGGCATCACGCCGCGCATATCACGGCGCTGCGCACACGCAACGGCTGGTAGGTCCCTCAGCTTCTGGGCAGAATTTGCTTCCCTCATTGGTGTGCGGGATAATTCCCGCTCGCCTTCAGTCTTGTACAATCAAACAGGTTCGGGCGACCACAAGGGGGATTTACGATGGCGCGTACACCGGGACTCTACGCAATTATTGAAACTTCACAGGGCACCATTGTCGCGAAGTTATTTGAGAAGGAAGCGCCGAAGACGGTGGCCAATTTTGCGGGCTTGGCGGATGGGTCCAAGGAATGGATAGATATACGCGTGGCGCAGAAGGCGAAGCGTCCGTTTTATGACGGGCTGACCTTTCACCGCGTGATTCCCCAGTTCATGATCCAGGGTGGCTGCCCGCTGGGGACGGGCACAGGCGGCCCAGGATATAAATTTGAGGATGAATTCCATCCCTCGTTAAAGCATGACAAGCCGGGAAAGCTTTCCATGGCCAATTCCGGGCCGAACAGCAATGGAAGCCAGTTTTTCATTACGGTTGCGCCCACGCCGTGGCTCGACGGCAGACACTCGATTTTCGGCGAAGTGGTGGAAGGCATGGATGTGGCGACAAATATCTCAAAGCTCAGCCGCGATTCGAGCGATCGACCGCGAACGCCGGTGGTGATGAAGCAAGTAAAAATCGAACGAGTTTGATCTGCTGCGCATGGCGAACCCGGCCCATTTTCTGAGGGTGCTGCCTGAGATTGTCTTTGTGTTTCTCGGGGTACTGGTCATTTGGGTGGCCACCACGGGGCATTATTTCTTCGACCCGCGGAGCATGGCCTGGCTGCTGCTGGCGGGGCTGCTGGCGATTTATGGGCTGGTGACGGTCCGGTGGCGCGGACCCGAGCGCGGGATTAATTGGGTGCGCGGCGGGTCGCTGATGCTGATTGGGCTGATTATGTTGGCGCTTTCTCGCGCGAGGATGAACCAAGTGACGCCACTGCTGATCGTCGCGGGAGTGGTTCTTGCCAGCCGCGGAGTGATTGTGGCGGCGATGGTATTGGGCGCGCAGCCAAAGATGCGATGAGCCGAAAGAAGAAGCAGGCATGGATCCTATCCTGAAAAAAAACGCACTGAGGAAGCTGACCTATGGGCTGTACATCGCCACGGCGCGCGACGCCGAGTCGGTGGCCGGCGGGACGATTAACTGGCTTTCCCAGGCATCGTTTGAACCGCCGCTGATCATGGCGGGGATCAAACGCGATAGCCGCCTGCACCAGGCGATTGAGAATTCGCGGGCTTTTGCAGTACACGTGGTGGGCAAATCGCAAAAAACTATGGCCATGACATTTTTCAAAGGCGCGGAAGAAACGAGCGGCAAGATTAATGGCTTCGGATTTGTGAAGGGTGCAACCGGATCGCCGATTTTGACTGATCCGCCCGCGTGGTTTGAGTGCCGAGTGCTGGACGCGTTTCATCGCGGCGACCACACGATTTTTGTGTGCGAAGTGGTCGAGGCCGGAATGCGCAGCGAGGAAGAACCGCTGACCCTGCGCGAGGCCGGATTCAATTACGCGGGATAGATGCAAGAGCTCCACCACCACTGATACACTCCGGCAGCAGCAGAGGGACTCGAACTCCAATACAGCAAGAAGCAGCATCCGGAAAGGAGAATTCCATGTTTAAAGAGTTCAAAGAGTTCGCAATCAAGGGGAACGTGCTGGATATGGCCATCGGCATCGTGATCGGCGCGGCCTTTGGCAAAATAGTGGCGTCGCTGGTCGATGATGTGATCATGCCGCCCATCGGTGTATTGCTGAACCACGTGGATTTTTCAAATCTTTTCGTGGCTCTGAACGGCGGATCCTACGCAACGGTGTCGGCGGCGAAAGCAGCGGGTGCGGCGACGCTCAACTATGGAATTTTCCTGAACACGGTGATCAATTTCTTGATTGTGGCAATGGCCGTTTACATTTTGGTGAAGCAGGTGAATCGGTGGAAGCAGGCGCCAGCCCCCGCGCCCGCGCCGTCCACCCGCGATTGCCCTTATTGCCTTTCACAGGTTCCATTGAAAGCGACGCGGTGTCCGGCTTGCACTTCTGAGTTGCGTTCCGCTTAGGCGGCGCGGCGCGGCAGTTTATTGCGAGGGTTTGCGGCGAGTCTTATTTTCTTGCAAGTGTGCACGGAGACGGGCGATCAGTTCTTCCAGTCTGCCATTGGTGTTCTGTTCTTCCAGCTCGTTCAGCGCAAAATGAACAACATCGTGATGGTGGAGCTCTTCCGGCGCCACCAAATCGCTGTACCGCAGCCAGAGTTGGTGAATCAGCTTCACTTCGTTGGCCGTAAGATGCGGCGCGTGAGGGCCTAGAGAGTAAAATTCGCGCTGACCGCCGGGCTCAAAAATTTCGAGATTAAACTGTGGGCGCGGATCTGGGAGTTTTTCCCAGGCCAAGCCGATTTCACGAGCCTGCTCCGCGACCGTCATCTTGGCTGAATGTCCCAAAACAATGGTGGCCGATTCCAGGCTGACACCCGCGCGCACGACGGCGTCCCAAATATCATTTGCCGCGACCACCGCCAGCTTGATTGATTTACCGCGTTTTTCTGCGATGGACAAGGCCTGCGTGAACAGGTATTGCTCAATTCCGCCAAACAATTGATTCGGCTCCAGGGCGCTTTCGCCCGCCGCGGCCCGGCGTAACAGGCGGACGTGCAGGACGATGATGTCGCGCCGCACGGGCTTCACCCGGTCGAGCACCGCAGACAGGTGATACAGGGAGTGGTAGTTGCTCACCGGGACAAGCACGTTTCCCGGGCGCGCACCAACGGCATCGGCTGTCAAATCAGTTCCCTGCTCCAGATTGAATTGATCCAACTCCACATGAGCACCGACTCGCTTGCTATGCAAATGCCTCTCGGAAAGGGTGAACAAAGTGAACAGACCCAACGAGAAGGTGACCCCCGCAATGGTAGCGTCAGGTTTGGTAAACAAATTAACAATGGCGATTCCCAGCAAGACTAGAGTGATCAGACCCAATCCAACAGGTATTTCCGTTTTTCCGAACCGAATGTTTAGAGGCACACGGTATTCACGCGCGCCAGGGTGCGTGTATCTCAGCACCAATACCGCGAGACCCTTCATGGCGAAGCTCCAAATTACGCCAAAGGCATAGAGATTCGCCAGGAAACCGACCTGGCCGCGGCTGATGATGATGGTGAGCACCTGGAAGAAAACGACGCCGTTGATGATGCGATACGAAGTCCCGAAATGCTTGTGCGGCTGGCGGAACCAATCAGAAAGCACGCCGTCCTCGGAAACACGGTTCAGCACGCCATTCGAGCCCACGATGGCCGTGTTCACCGCGCCGGCCAAAATCAGCACCCCAACGGCTACCACAAAACCGTGGAACAGCAGCCGGAGGACGATTGGCCCTTCCAGATTCATGGCCAGGCCACCGATCAGGTTTTCAAAATAATTGTGGCGCTCACCGTTGGGAATGATCATCACCGCGAAAATGGAAACCAGCGAAGTGAACAACAGGCTGTAAAGAAAAATAACCAGCCCGGCCTTTTTGAGATTCGGAAGCTTGGGGCTTTCAATTTCGCGATAGACCTGCGC
>DATNHU010000132.1:0-8493 GCA_035604795.1 Candidatus Limnocylindrales bacterium | reverse complement strand
CCTTCCATATAAGCAAAAGTGGTTTCGTCGGGCGCTACCATTCCGGCGCGCGCGCCACCCTCGATGGACATGTTGCAAATGGTCATGCGGCCTTCCATGGAAAGCGCGCGGATAGCTTCGCCGCCATATTCAAAAACGTGTCCGTTGCCGCCCGCGATTCCGACTTTTCCGATGATGGCCAGGATGATGTCTTTGGCGGTGACGCCCCGGTGGAGTTTGCCGGTAACCACAACATTCGTAGTCTTCGAGCGAAATTGAGAGAGGCACTGTGTCGCGAGAACGTGTTCAATTTCGCTGGTGCCGATGCCGAAGGCCAGTGCTCCGAAGGCGCCATGAGTGGAGGTGTGGCTATCCCCACAAACGATGGTCAGTCCCGGCTGGGTGATGCCCAGCTCGGGGCCGATGATGTGCACAATACCTTGATTGGCGCTGTGCATATCGAACAGCCGCACGCCGGTTTCTTTGCAGTTCCGCTCCAGCGCGGCAAATTGCCCTGCTGCGTCCGGGTCCACGATGGGCAGAAAGCGGTCTTTGGTAATGGTGGGAACCGAATGGTCCATCACTGCAAAGGTCAGATCGGGGCGACGAACCTTGCGCCCGGCGGCCTTCAATCCCGCAAACGCTTGAGGACAGGTGCCTTCGTGGATCAGATGGCGGTCGATGTAAAGCAATCCAGGCTGTCCGGGAGGCTCGTTGACAATGTGAGCATCCCAAATCTTCTCGTACATGGTGCGCAAAGGCATTCGTGTCTAGCTCCCTCGGGATTCTAGCAGACTGAAGGCGACACGCAACGCCATACCAACATTCGACATCCAACTAGTGGGGAGATATGAGCAAGGGAATTGCACCCGAAGGCGCAACTGGGGCCATGCTGCTCACGGCAACCACCCTGGAGCGTCTAAGTCTCTGGGGGCGGAAGCGGTGATATAATCCAGTTTGAAACCTGGATCATTGGGAGGAAGTAAAAAAATGGGAATGCAAGAGTTTATGAAGTGGTCCCGGAATCGCAAGCCCCTGGCCTCGCTGCTTATCATCAGCACGTTGGCAGTGGGCATCATGATTGGGACGTTGGTATCGGGGCATGTGGGCGCGAGCCGCGCGGTTTTTGAAACCGGAGCGAAGCCCCTGGTCGTGCCAGACCCCGTTATAATGTCCAATACATTTTCAGGAATCGTGGTCAAGCTGCAGCCTGCAGTCGTCCATATCAGTACAACAACGCTTCCGCCAGCCCAGATGCAGAAGGGGCGAGGGCCGCACGTGAGGATCGCGCCCGCGCAACCGAATAACAACAACAACGATCCGAATTCGCTCCAGGATTTCTTCGACAAGTTCTTTGACGGTCAGGATCAGGGACAATTCCAGCAACAGCCCGAGCGCGCTCTGGGGTCCGGTGTTATCGTCGACTCCAAAGGCTACATTTTGACGAACAATCACGTGGTGGATGGAGCGACGAGAATCCAGGTTCGACTAAACGGTGAAAACAAGCAGTACGATGCCAAAGTGATTGGCACGGACGAGGAAACCGATCTTGCGGTAATTAAGATTGAGGCCTCACACGATCTCCCGGTGGCAAAGCTCGGCAATTCGGATGGAGTACAGGTGGGCGACTGGGTTCTAGCAATTGGCAGCCCATTTGATCTCGATGCCACAGTCACGGCGGGGATTATCAGCGCCAAAGACCGAGACAGAATAGCTGCTGACTCCCGCAGCAGGCACCAGTTCCAGCGCTTCCTCCAGACCGATGCGGCGATCAACCCGGGCAATTCCGGGGGCCCCCTTGTCGATATGGCCGGGCAAGTGATCGGAATTAACACGGCCATCCTGACAGGAGCCCACAGTATGGGGAATGAAGGGGTGGGATTTGCGCTACCCTCAAATATGGCCATCAATGTTTACAACCAGATTATTTCCAAAGGACATGTAACTCGCGGTTCTATCGGGATAACTTTCTTGCCCGAAGACAGCACAAATCCCATTGCCCTCCGCAGCCTGGGCGCTGAGTCCGGGATTATCTTGGGATCAGTGGAAAAAAATGGCCCGGCCGAGAAGGCCGGTCTGAAGCCTGAAGACGTCATCACCAAGATAAATGGCAAATCTATTCGGACTGGCAATGATCTCGTGGATCCGATTGCCGATACGCCAGTCGGTGATAGGGTGCAGTTGACGTATCTCCGAAACAAGCAACCGCATGAAGCAACAGTTGTTGTCGGCGACCGCGCCAAGATTTTCCCGACTGAAGCGGCGGACAACAGCAATGAGGACAAGAACCAAAATGAGCCGGTGGCATCGACATTCGGCATACATGTCGAAGACCTGACTCCTGAACTCGCGCACCGTGTGAATGCAGATGTGAAACAGGGCGTCTTTGTGGACCACATCGATCCGACGAGTTTTGCTGAAGATATCACCATGCAGCCGGGCGACATCATCGTGGCGATCAACGATCAACCGATCGCAACCGTTGCCGATTATCGCAAGGCCATTGGAGCTTTGAAGCCCGGGCAGGAAGTACTCTTCAAAGTGTTGGAAGGGAGCGGCAGCTCAAATGGTGCGGTGACTCGCCTGTTGGGCGGCGTTGTACCTGCAACGGGCAATTAATATTGCGATTGGTTGCTTGAACAAATAATTGAGGCGAAATTGCCGAGAGCTACCAGAACAATCTTCCGGGCCGCTGGCGGGCTGATGCTCGCCAGCGGCTTATGTATTCTTGGCACGACGGGGTTGTCCGCGCAGACTTCGCCGCAAACCAAGCCCAAAACGACCACCACAACGTCAAAGAATTCCACGTCAAAGAAATCGACTTCCAAGAGCGGCAAGAGACGGAGCAGTTCGTCACGAAGCCACATGCAGACGGCGCCCACACCTGATCGCATAAAGGAAATTCAGGAGGCGCTGGCGAAGGCCGGGTCCTATAAGGGCGAGCCGACGGGGAAGTGGGACGACAACACGTCGGAAGCGATGAGGCACTTCCAGATCTCGAATGGATTGCAACCGACTGGAAAACTTGGCGCGCTTTCCTTGCAAAAACTGGGTCTAGGGTCGGAATCTGCCGGACACGGAGCGCCGCGACCGGCTCTCCCTGCCTCTAATTCAACCCCTTCCAATAATCCGCGACTGCCTTAATCAAAATGTCTGCGGAGTGGGCGCGGCTGCTTATTTTGCCGGTGGCAAGGCGTATTCAAGTTCGTAGAAATGCTTTCCGTCCGGCGCGATGCTTCCGGTCATCCTGCCGGTAATGCCTGCCAATTGACTGGTCCCAGAATCGGGAACAACTGTCACACTCTGTTGCTGAGCCCCGCGGTCCAGAGTTCCGCTGTGCTGAAGCACGAATGTGCCCGTGAGTCCGTTAAGCTTTCCACTGATGCGTTCGATGGCAACGTAGGCAGCGGAGCCTTTCACTTCCGTCACGGCCGTCAAGATCTTGCCCCGCGAACTGGCTTCAAGATCCCCGTGATACTGCTTGTCAACGGACATGCTGGCCAGGGTTGAGCCGGGGGCGGTATCATCCGGATTCAGGGGAGACATTTTTACATCAAAGGATCCAGCCGCATGAAGGGGCATGTACCTCTCCTTCTGATCATTTGTTGCGTTTTGAGTTTGGCCTGAATTCGACGCTCTTGAGCAAATTACGAGCAAAGTGCAAACCGTCAAAGTGGCGCCAAATCTTGAAATATATTTGGGGATCATTTTTGCTCCAACCTCAGCTTCGTTGACGCTCGCGCGACCGTCTGCTAAATTTGAATTGCTCACGCGGTAATCGCTTCAACCATCTTCAAGCCGGTAACACCCCGTGAATCAGGAGGCTCTATGGCAAGCGCAGTAGCCCCGAAAGTATACAAGAATTATATCCACGGGGAATGGCAGGATTCGCACAGCGGGAAGGCGTTTGAGAACCGCAACCCCGCGAACCGCGATGAGTTGATCGGCATGTTTGCGGCGTCCTCGGAAGAGGACGTGAGTCTGGCCGTGGAAGCCGCGGCGGATGCGTACAAAACCTGGCGGCTCATGCCCGCTCCGCGTCGCGCGGAGATTCTGTTTCGCGCGGCCGAAATCCTGGTGCGGCGCAAAGACGAGTTCGCGCGAGACATGACGCGCGAAATGGGCAAGATCCTGGCGGAAACTCGCGGCGATGTGCAGGAAGCAATTGATATGACCTATTACATGGCGGGGGAGGGCCGCCGCCAGTTTGGCGTGACGACTCCATCCGAGCTGCCGAACAAGTTTGCCATGAGCGTGCGCGCGCCGATGGGCGTTGCGGGCCTGGTGACTCCCTGGAATTTTCCGATGGCCATCCCGTCGTGGAAGATCATGCCGGCGCTGGTTTGCGGAAACACGGTGGTGATCAAACCCGCGAAAGACACGCCGCTTTCTGTTTACAACCTGGTGCATGCATTGAACGAAGCGGGGCTGCCGCAGGGCGTTGTGAACATTGTTATGGGCGATGGGTCGGTGGTTGGCGCAGCGCTGGTCAGCGATCCGTCCGTGAACCTGGTCAGTTTTACCGGTTCCACGGATGTGGGCCGGACAGTGAGCGAAGCTTGTGCGCCTAATTTCAAGAAATGCACTCTGGAAATGGGCGGGAAAAACATCATCATCGTGATGGACGATGCCAATCTGGATTTGGCCGTCGAAGGCGCGGTCTGGGGCGGATTCGGAACGGCGGGGCAACGCTGCACCGCGTCAAGCCGGCTGGCGGTTCACAAGAAGGTGTACGGCGAGTTTGTTGATAAGTTCACCGAGCGCGCGCGGTTGCTGCGCGTGGGTGATGGACTTGACCCCACGACGGACATGGGACCTGTGATTAATGAGTCTTCGCTGAAAAAAGTGATGCAGTATGTGGAAATCGGGCGCAATGAAGGCGCGAAACTGGAAGCGGGCGGCAACCGCCTTGAAAAGGGCGCGCAGGCAAAAGGGTGGTTCCATGAGCCCACAGTTTTCACCGACTGCGACCCGAAGATGCGGATTTGCCAGGAGGAAATTTTCGGGCCGGTGGTGTCGGTGATCCCGTTTGACGGGCTCGATCAGGCGCTCGATATTGCCAATGGGGTGGCGTACGGGCTGTCGGCGTCGATCTACACGCGGGACGTCAACAAAGCGTTCAAGGCCATGCGCGAACTGAACACCGGAATTGTTTATGTCAACGCTCCGACGATTGGCGCGGAAACGCACCTGCCGTTTGGCGGGACCAAGCAAACGGGGAACGGCCACCGCGAGGCGGCCACAGCTGCACTCGATTTCTATTCGGAGTGGAAGACACTTTACGTGGATTATTCCGATCGCCTGCAGCGCGCGCAGATTGATACGGAAAATGTAGGCGAGGAATAAACAAGAATCTGCCGCGCCACAACTAGGGATTCAGGAAACCAATCATCGTAAGATGCACGCCTAATTCTTCGGCAAGGTTGCTTCCGCTTGACGCCATGCTTACAATGAAATACAGGGACTTTTGCATCCATGACCGTCAGGGACACTGAGCTGCATGACCGGCGCAACCGCCAAATTCTCGCGGATTTGGTGCGGACGTACATTGCCACTGGCGAACCGGTGTCTTCCCGCGCCATTTCAAAGCAATTAGTCGAGCAACTGAGTCCCGCGACCGTGCGCAACGTGATGGCCGATTTGGAAGAGGGGGGCTACCTTTCACAACCGCATACCTCCGCGGGGCGGGTGCCGACAGCGGCGGCGTATCGCTTGTTCGCGCAGATGGTCTCCGCGCAGGCCAAGCTCACTCCGGAGGACGAGCAGTGGATTCGCAATGAGATGTCCGCCGCGCGAGACCCGGAGGAAGTTGCCGAGCGAGCCGGGCGCGTGCTTGCGAGGATTTCCCGTGGACTCGGGATTGTGGTGTCGCCGCCAATCGGGAAGGCGGTTGTGGAACATCTGCGCTTCCTTTTGCTGCCCGACAAACGCGTGCTGGCCGTGGTGATCGGTCCGGGTGGGACGACGCGCGACAAAGTGTTGCATATCGAGCGAAATTTTACGCAGGAGGAACTCGACCGCACCGCTGAGTATTTGAACCGGCACTATTCGGGCTGGACCTTGGCCGCGATCCGCGAGGATTTGCTTGCTCACCTGGCCCAGGAACGCCAGCGATATGACGAACTCACTGCGGCGGCGCTGACCCTGGTTGACCCGAAGTTGCTCGCGGAAACTCCCGCGCGTCAGATGTACGTGGAAGGCGCGGCGCAGATGGCCGCAACGCCGGAATTTTCGGGGCAGGGCCAGTTTCAGGAATTGCTCGAGGCCATCGAAGAAAAACACAAACTCGTGGCGTTGTTGAACAACTGTATCGATTCGCCTGAAGCGGTCATGGTTCAAATCGGCCTGGAAGAAATTGCCGCCAGCGGAGGAAACCTGGCGCTGATCAGCGCTCCCTATACCGTGCATGATTCGGTTCAAGGGTCGCTGGGAGTCATTGGGCCCACTCGCATGCAGTACGAGCGCGCAATTACGGCCGTGGCATATGTCGCACGGCTTTTCAGCGAAACTTTGGACAGGAGTTGAAAACAGTGTCATCGCAGAATTCACCAAAGAACGATCCCATAACGCCTGAAATTGAGGAGGCGGAAGGGAAGGACACCAAGGGCGCTGCCCCCGCAGCAGAATTGGAGGAGCGCATCCTCAAGCTCGAA
Organism: Candidatus Limnocylindrales bacterium; assembly: GCA_035604795.1. Lineage (GTDB taxonomy): Bacteria > Acidobacteriota > Terriglobia > Acidiferrales > UBA7541 > DASTCZ01. The sequence goes on along the minus strand of DATNHU010000132.1, from coordinate 1,861 downwards.
GAGGAGAAGGAAGAGTTGCGCAAGACCATGGTCCACCGGCAGGCGGATTACGAGAATTTCCGCAAGAGGGTGGAGCGCGAACGCCATGAGGAATCGCGTCGCGCCATCGGTCATCTTATCCAGCAACTGTTGCCCGTGCTGGACGCGTTCGAGCGGGCGCTTGCCGCGCACGACGATCCCGCTTATGCCGAATACCGCAAGGGTTTCGAGCTGATTTATAAGCAGCTCTGGGAATCACTCGAAAAGCAGGGGCTTGAACGAATTGACGCTATGGGGAAAACCTTCGATCCGCACATGCATCAGGCCATTGAGCGCGTGGAGACGGATGAGCACGCCGATGGAGCGGTGATGGAAGTGCTTCAACCCGGTTATATTTTTCACACGCGAGTTCTTCGGCCCGCGACGGTTCGTGTAGCCGCGGCGCCCGCCGCTGCATCCCACAAAAGAGCAAATTAATTGACACCATGCCGCAGACCCGCAAACGCGACTATTACGAAGTGCTGAGCATCGAGCGCTCGGCCAGCGCCGAGGAAGTGAAGTCGGCATATCGCAAAGCCGCGCTCAAATGGCATCCTGATCGCAATCCCGACGATAAAGCGACCGCCGAAGAGAAATTCCGCGAGTGCACGGAGGCTTATAGCGTTCTCTCCGACGGCCAGAAGCGCTCGGCTTACGACCGCTTCGGTCATGCGGGCGTTTCCGGTGTCGGAGCGGATGCGGGTTTCAACCACACGATCTTCGAGGAATTTCAGGATATCTTCGGCGACTTCTTCGGCTTCGAGGATTTGTTTGGTGGCGGAGGTGGTCGCCGGGGACAGGGCCGGGCCCAACGCGGAGCGGATCTTCGCTATGACATGACGTTGTCGTTCGAGGAAGCCGTGACGGGTGTGACCACCAAGGTCAAGATTCCACGACAGGAATTTTGCGAGTCATGCAATGGGACGGGCGCGAAGGCCGGGACGGGCGTGGCCACCTGTGAAGCGTGCCGCGGACGCGGACAACTTCAATACCAGCAAGGATTTTTCAGCGTTTCGCGGACTTGCACGGCCTGCCGCGGTGCGGGTCAAGTGATTCGCGAGCGGTGCGCGACTTGCCGTGGCCAGGGTCGAATTGAGCGCCAGAGGACCATCGAGCTGCGAATCCCGGCGGGCGTGGATTCCGAAACGCGGTTGCGCGTGCCCGGGGAAGGCGAGGCGGGAAGTCCGGGCGCGCCTCCAGGAGACCTCTATGTTGTCCTGCAGGTGAAGGAACATTCTTTTTTTGAACGGCGCGGCTCGGATTTGTTCGCCACCATCCCGATCAGCGTGGCCCAGGCCGCATTGGGCACGGAAATCTCGGTGCCTGGGATCATTGGCGAAGAGCGCTTGCGGATTCCCGAATCCACGCAAACCGGCACGACATTCAGATTGAAGGGCAAGGGACTGCCCGATCCTCATGGGCGGGGTAAGGGCGACATTTATTACGCTGTGCGGGTGTTAACTCCCAGCAAGCTCACCCGTGAGCAGCGAAAGTTGCTGATGCAGCTTGCCGAGACGTTGCCCGCGGAAAATGCTCCCACGGAACGGAACTCTTCGTTCTTTGAAAAAGTGAAAGATATCTTCGGGTAGTGTTGCGAATTCGCCTGCCATTGGTACGCCAGAATCGAAAAGCGTAGAGTTCCAGGACCCAGTTAGAATCGGCAGGAGTTGCGTTCTTAGGGGCGACTCTGCGTCCGCACGGAGTGTTGCATGAGACGTCGCTTTTTTGTGGAGAGATTCGATGGTGACAATGCCACACTCGAAGGTGAGTCGGCACACCATCTCGGCAAAGTCCTTCGAGCGGCTGCCGGACAAATATACGAACTGAGCGACGGCAATTCTGT
>DATNHU010000131.1:0-3346 GCA_035604795.1 Candidatus Limnocylindrales bacterium | reverse complement strand
CGAACGCGCGGCACGGCTCGGCGAGCGCGACCAAGGCCGACTCGGCGCGCTGAACTTCCCCGAGATTCGCATGATCCTCAATCGCCAGAAGAGAATCCCTGTTCAACTGCCGAAGCTGGAGCGATTTCTGGCCACGGTACGGAAAGAGCTGAAGCTGGGGCGACGCGAGGTAACCGTTTGTTTCGTGGATGACCGTGAAATTGCGCGGTTGAATCGCCGGTTCCGCGGGAAACCAAAACCAACGGATGTGTTGTCATTTCCGGCGAATGAGGACGGGCACGGGGAATTTCCGGTGGAGCGCAATAATTATCTAGGTGACATTGCCATCTCCCCCGAGGTGGCGAAGCGAAACGCCCGTCGATTTGGGCGCACCCTGGAGGATGAGCTAAGGGTGCTAATACTGCACGGCGTGTTGCACCTGGCGGGATATGACCACGAAACCGACCAGGGTGAAATGGATGTGCTGGAGAAACTGTTGCGCCGGAGAATGGATATTGGTTGAACGAAGGCACTAAGCAACCATGATCGGAATGCTGCTCACAATTCAGACAGTCATCGTCCTGGCAATGCTTGTCGGGCTGACGGTATTCGCTTATCTGGACCGCATCCATCGCGAGTTGGGCCGGGTAACGACAAAGCGCATCCACGGACACCTGGATATTTTCGAGGCGGAGATTGAGCCGCGCATCGGGTTGCCTCGGCGCCGAGCGGCGCTGGGATTCAGCTTGCTGAGCCGGCTTTGGATGGTGGCGGTCGCGGTGTTGACTGCCCGCGGAGTGCTGCAATTCGTGCCGGACCGGTTGAGCGCCGCCACAGAATTGTTAGTGTTTGTTCCCGCGGAAGTCCTGATTGCCATGCATTTCCTGCCGGACCTGCTTCTGGCGCGCACCTCGGGGCGCTGGCTGCGGCCGTTGATGCCTGCAGTGAAGGCGTTTCTAATTGTCGTCTGGCCGCTGCGCGTTTCCGTGGAGCTGGCCGCATCGTTGGCGCGAATTTCTGACGATGATGCGGACGCGGGTGAAACGGAAGAGCAAACGAATCAAGAGGGAATCGAAGCGCTGGTGGAGGCCGCCCAGGAAGAGGGGATCATTGAGCATGACGATGCCGAGCTGATTGAACAAGTGATGGAATTCGGCGATAAGCGCGTCAGCGAAGTGATGACTCCGCGGCCCGATGTGATCGCGATTTCCACGGATGCTTCGCTTGAGGAATTGCGCGAGTTGGTCGTGGAGAAGAAGTTCTCGCGGATCCCTGTGTTCGGGGAAAATCTGGATGATATGCGAGGGATCGTTTTTGCGCGCGACCTGCTGGAGATTTCCGATGACGAGGGACGTCATCTGAGGGTGGAAAAGCTGGTTCGTCCCGCGCTGATGGTGCCCGAATCGAAGAAGGGCTCGGAGTTGCTGAAAGAGATGCAGAGGAAGAACCAGCAAGTGGCTCTGGTGTTCGACGAACACGGGCTTTTCGCCGGGTTGGTCACGGCCGAAGATTTGGTGGAGGAAATTGTCGGAGAGATCGGCGAGCAGGACCGCCATCCGGCTCCGGATGCGGTGCGCGACGCGGATGGAAGCCTGATTTTGCGAGGGAGCCTGTCGCTGGAAAAGCTCCGGGAGTTGTTCAACCTAAAATTGGACCAGGAAACCAACGAGCCTTACACCACTGTGGCCGGTCTTCTGAACCATCTGGCGGGCCATGTGCCCGCGGCGGGCGAGCGCGTGGAATACGGTGGCTTGCAATTTGAGGTGCTGGAGGCAAACCAGCGCAAGGTTCTGAGGCTGCGCGCCCGGAGGCACCCGGCAACGGTTCCCGCTCGATGAGATTTTCCTGAGAATTGCTTTCCCACAACGGCGTGTGTGGAGCGCGCCAATCAAATGCCATCCGGCGGAAAGTCGAAAGAATTCAGGTGCGGATTTGTGGCCATTATCGGCCGGCCCAACGTGGGGAAGTCCACGCTGGTGAACCGACTGGTGGGCCAGAAGATAAGCATTGTCACGCAGAAACCGCAGACGACGCGCAATCGCATCCAAGGGATCGTGAACCGTCCGGGCGCGCAGGTCATTCTGATTGATACCCCGGGTTTGAACGAGGGGGGCACGGCCTTGCGGCGCCACATGCTGCAGGAAATCGCGCAGGCGATGGAAGGCGTCGATCTGCTGGCGGTAATGCTGGACGCGAGCGGCCCCATCGGACCTGGAGACAAGGCGGTCTTGCAGCGGGCAAATCAATTTAATGGGAAGGCGATTCTTCTGATTAACAAAATTGATCGCGTGCCCAAGGAAACGCTGCTTCCGACGATGGATGCGTGCAGCCGGATGCGCGAGTGGGTGGCTATAATTCCAATATCCGCGAGGGACGGAGACGGTGTGGAGAGCGCCCTGAAGGAATTTGCTGAGAACCTTCCCGTGGGCGAGCCGCTGTTTCCGCTCGATCAGGTGACGGACCAGCCGGAACGGTTCCTGGCCGGGGAAATTGTGCGCGAGAAGGCCATGTCCATCACGCGTCAGGAAGTTCCACATGCAATTGCGGCGATCGTGGATTCCTTTGAAGAAAAACCGAAACTGACTTTGATTCGCGTTACGCTTTACGTCGAGCAAGAGGGTCAAAAGGGAATTCTGATTGGCCGCGGCGGCGAAATGCTGAAGCATATTGGCACCGCTGCGCGTGTGGAAATTGAAGCCATGCTGGGCGTGAAAGTCTTCCTGGAGCTGCACGTGAAAGTGCAGCCCGGATGGCGCGACAACCCCGCGATGGTCCGTCAACTAGACTGGCGGACCCAGCTCGAAGGATTGAGCGAGCTAGGCGACGAATTGAATGAAGAACTCGACGAGGCTGAAAACCTTGAAGAAAAAGAAGATGATCTTGAAGGAGACCACAAAGACACAGGAGGCGAAGGATAGGGACCCGGCGGCTACTTCAGTTGAGCGTATTCTGCTTTGGCTTGCTTGAAAATTGGAACATCCGGTTCCGCATCTTTCCACATGGCAAGGAAATCCTGATAGGCCTTTCGCGCTCCCGCGACGTCGCCGGTCAGTACTCGGGCTCGGGCGATACCCAGGTGCGCCAATGGCTCTGTTACTGACGATCTGACAACCCCGGGGTGATCCAACAGTTTTTGAAATTCCGTGGCGGCTTCGGCTCCCTTTTTTAGCCCCAGATATGCCAGTCCGCGAAGATAGGCGGGATCCAGATTGGCGGCATTCCCCATTTCGTAAGGTGTGACGGATTGCAGCAAGTCGACCGCCCCGGCAAAATTTCCGTGGCTGTATTGCATTACGGCTTGCAGACTTGGCAGGAAAACGTTTTGGATAACCGTATCGTGAGGATAGCGCTTCGACAGATCATCGTG
>DATNHU010000130.1:0-5154 GCA_035604795.1 Candidatus Limnocylindrales bacterium | reverse complement strand
AAGGCAACCGCCGCAAAATTACGCTCGCAGAACTCGATGTGGACGCCACGCGCAAGATGAACGAAGAGCGCGGTACGACCATTGCGCTGCCCAGCGATAGTTCCACGCGCTAATTAGCCCTCAATAGAGGAATTGCTACTGCTGCGGACGAAACGGCTCCGGCATGTAGAAGCCTGTGTCCTTCGGCAAACCAGCTCGCTCGAATTGAATGGTGGTGTGCGTGATGTGGAATTCGTCCGCCAGGCGCTTGCGGATGTCGTGTAGTAGCTGCTCGCTTTGTTCCATATGCATGTCTGGTATGCAGATGTGGCAGGAAAGCGCGTGCAGGTCGGTTCCCAGCGTCCAGACATGAATGTCGTGCACTTCCTGCACGCCCGGCGCGGCGAGGATTACGCGCGCGACGTTGGGAAGCTCCATTCCCCTCGGCAATCCTTCCAGCAATATGTGCGAGGCTTCACGCAGAATTCCGATACTGGACCACAGGACGAGTGCGCCGATCATCGCGCCCAGTAGTGGATCGAGCCACTGAGCACCCATCGCGCGGATCAGGAGCGCCCCCGTCAGGATGCCTACATTGGAGAGCGCGTCACCCAAATTGTGGATGAAGATCGCGCGAACATTTAGGTCGCGCCGGCCCCTGACAACGGAAAGTGTTATTCCGCCGTTGATGGCCAGAGCCAGCACCGAAATCCAAATCATCAATCCGGTGTGGACCGGGTCCGGATTGCGGAAGCGCTCCCAAGCTTCCACAATAATGAATCCGGCGACGACAACCAGTAAAGTAGCGTTAATAAACGCGGCCAAAATTCCGGCGCGATGGTACCCGTAGGTCTTCTCCGCGTTGGCAGGGCGCTCGGCCCAGCGCATTCCCAGCCAGGCGATCAACAGCGATGGCACATCGCTCAGGTTGTGAACCGCGTCGCTGATCAGCGCAATGGAATGACCCATCACGCCGCCAACGAGTTCGGCGGCAACAAGCAGCAGCGACGCGCCCACGGCGCCTGCCATCACTCCCGAGCTGGGTAACTCGCCGCCGGCCCCAAGCTCGTGGTTGTGGACGTGTGCGCCTCCATGCCCGCGATCGTGGCTGTGTGCCTCAATGTGCATCGGTTCATTCTACCTGTGCTGCTGCTTTCGATTCGCAAAATTTCTTCAGTTGCCGGATGATTGGGAACGACACTGGTATGAACGAAAAAATCTCCGAGGCGCGCACCCTCTGCCTGGTAACCGGCGCGAACACCGGCATCGGAATTGAAATCGCACGAGGACTTGCCGGCACAGGCGCCAGCGTAATCCTCGCCTGCCGCAATCGGGGCAAGGGCGAAGCCGCGCGCAATGAAATCGCCTCAAGATGTAAGAATGAAAATGTTGAGCTGCTCATTGTAGATCTGGCGAGCCAGCAATCCATCCGCGCCGCCGCGCAGGAGTTCCGCGAAAATCACCCTATATTGGACGTGCTGGTGAATAACGCGGGAACCTCTTCTCCCACCAGGCAAGAAAGCCCCGACGGCATCGAGCTGACCTTTGCAACGAACGTCCTCGGCTATTACCTGCTTACGGAATTGTTGCTCGACTCGGTCAAGCGTGCCCCTGCGGCGCGGATCGTCAACGTTGCATCGTTGATGGCTTACGGACTTGACCTCCTCGATGTGCAATTCATGAAACGGCCTTACAGTGCCACCGAAGCCTATGCGCAAAGCAAGCAGGCCAACCGCATGCTTACCTGGGCCCTGGCGCGAAGACTCGCAGGAACGACCGTCACTGCCAACGCCCTGTCGCCCGGCGCGGTGGATACTCCCCTGCTTCACGCCATGGCCCCGGGAATCCGTGGCCGTACTACTGCGGAGGGTGCCGACACTGCAATATGGCTGGCAACCAGCCCCGAGGTCGCCGGAGTGAGCGGCCGCTTTTGCACCGATCGACAGGAACTTACGTGCAGGTTTCGCAATCCCGCCAACGAGGACGCGCTGTGGGAGCTCTGCGACCAGCTTTGTGGCATCACTTCTAAATGACTTGCTAATTCGTCTGACGCTGTCTCTGCAAGCGCCACCTGCTGTATGCTTCCCCATTCCTGAGCATTCATCCTGAGGACTGAAAGCCAGATCGCGCTTCGCGGAGGGTTGAGTGTCAGACGAAAAACACTTTTCGCAACTTCAGCAGAGGCCACGGAGAATTGGCGAAGCGGAGGAGAACCCTCCCGACCGCTATTGGAGCCTTCCAACACGCATTGGCTTCAGATTCTTCTTCGTTTTTCTCGGCCTCTATATCCTGATATTCCCAGCAGGGTCGTTCATTCCCTTCACAGGTTTCCTCGCCACCGGAGTTGGTCGATTCTGGAATGCCGTGATCCCCTGGGTAGGAGCCCATATTCTGCACATCGGCTACCCCATATTGCTGGATGAAACAGGCAGCGGCGACAGAACCTGCGATTGGGTTCAGGCATTCTGCATTCTCGTTATTGCCATTGTCTCCGCTCTCATCTGGTCCGTGCTCGACCACAAACGGGAAAACTACGCGACGCTCCATAAGTGGTTCCGGCTGATCGCTCGCCTCTCTCTTGCAACCACAATGTTTGTCTACGGCATCGACAAAATAGTGCCGCTCCAAATGCCGTTTCCAGGCCTGACCAGACTTCTTGAACCGTTCGGCAATTTCTCTCCCATGGGAGTTTTGTGGTATTCCATAGGCGCCTCCAGGGGTTACGAGATCTTCGCCGGCTGCGCTGAAATGACCGGCGGCATTTTCCTGATACTTCCGCGCACCACGACGTTTGGCGCTATGGTCTCGCTGGTCGACATGGTTGAAGTCTTCATGCTCAACATGTGGTACGACGTGCCCGTAAAACTCTTCGCCTTCATTTCCATACTTTTCGCGCTCTTCTTGCTGGCGCCCGAGGCTCCCCGCCTTACAAATGTTTTTTTCTTGAATCGTCCCGCCGGCCCATCCAATCAGACTGCGCTCTTCCGCCGCAAGATTACGAACCGGATCGCACTCGCCCTTCAAATTGCTATCGGCATATATTTGATAGCCACGAATTTTTACAGCAGCGCGCAGGGGTGGAAAACTTTCGGCGGCGGCAGGCCCAAGTCACCGCTCTACGGCATTTGGAACGTGGACGAGATGTCCATCGATGGCCAGGTGCACCCGCCCTTGCTCACTGACAATGCGCGGTGGCGGCGCGTAGTGTTCGATAGCGTCACCGGAGCGAGTTTTCAGCAAATGGACGACACATTCCAAGCGTATGGAACTGAGATCAACTCTGAGAACAAGTCGCTCATTCTCAAAAAGTCCAGTGACAAGAACTGGAAAGCGAGTTTTTCATTCCAGCGACCCGTGGCGGAAACTATGATCCTCGATGGCGATATGGACGGCCACAAAATTCACATGCAACTCAAATTGTTCGACCGGGCAAGATTCCTGCTCGTCAACCGGGGATTCCATTGGATTAATGAGCGGCCATTCAACCGCTGACGATTCCAGCTATCAGGAGGTCATTCATTCTTGGAACAAGAAACAAAACACGCGGCCGAAAAGGAAACGGGCCGACTGGAAGCTTTCAGTGACGGAGTCTATTCCATCGCCATGACGCTTCTGGTGCTCGACCTGAAGGTCCCCCACGTGGATGGCCCGGGAACTCCGGGCGAACTGGTTCGCGCGCTGGCAGATCAGTGGCCATTCTATCTGGCGTTTGTCACCAGCTTCTTCACCATCCTCATCATGTGGGTCAACCATCATGCGATGTTCAAATTAATCGGCAAGGTGAACCGGCGCCTCATGTTTGCCAATGGGTTTCTCCTGATGATGACCACGGTTGTGCCGTTCACTACTGGACTCGTCGCCGAGTATCTGCAGAAACCAGGGGCGCGTTATGCCACCGCCATTTATTGCGCCTCCTTTGTGTTGATTTCGGTGGGTTACAACCTCACCTGGCACAGCGCGGCGCGCAATCGAGAATTGATCCGCACCGATGTGCCGGATCGTGCCGTCCGAAAAATTACGAAGAACTATAGGATGGGTGTCCCATCTTATCTGGTGGCCACGGCATGCGCATTCATCGCCCCGGCATTGAGCATGGCCATCATCTCTTTTTTGTGGATCTTCTGGTCCATTGCACCCGGGATGGAATGACGGCTTGGGGATCCTAATGTGCCGCAACTTGCGCGGCAACCAGTTTCACACTCAGGGCGGGTTCGCTTCGATGCAAAAACCAGCGGTCGAGCACGATGTGGCGTGAGAACCATCCATTCGCCAGGAAAAACCGCGCGAACGATTGCCTCAAGCGCGGGGAAAGCCGGCGGCCGATATTCATGGCCCAGTCTTCCCCGGATTTCCCATATTGAGATTGCAGCAGCGCCACATAATTCTCCAGCCGTTCCCGAGAGTATTCGCCGTTCGCTGCAACGATAGCCTTTGCCGCCAGCAATCCGGATTCAACCGCGGTCCTGATTCCTTCTCCGCTCTGGGAGTAGGCCAACCCCGCAGCATCGCCAATCAGCAGCACGCCATCGTCAATCAACTTTCTTTTCGTCTCGCGATAAATCAGATAAGCGTGCCCCAGCATTCCTGAGGGTAGCTCAAATGAAATCCTGTTCATTTCCCGCAGGAACGAAACAAATCTTGCCACGTGTTCCGGCAAGCCGTGCTGATCCAATCTTCCCAGGCCGATATTGAGGAAGTTGCCCTTCCGGAAGCACCAACCGTACCCCTTCATATCGCTGCAAAAATAGAGCTCGGGTATTTCGCCCTGGATGGAGCAGCCGGCGAACTGTTCGGCGTTCATCTCAAATTCAGTTTCCTGCGCGGCCACGGCCACTTCTTTTCTCGCGCCTGCACCCAGGGAGTGTGCTACGGGGCAAAAATGTCCGCCCGCTCCAACCACCAACCGCGCTTCAATTTGTTCATTCACAACCCATCCGCGCGCCGACCTCTTCAGACTCTTCAGTGGGGTACCCTCCATCATCCGCGCCCCGCTGCGCCGCAATAAAAAATCGTCAAATTCAATTCTTCGGATGCCGTAGCTGATGGGCCGTCCATAATCCGTCAGAATTTCCGGACCGCCCATGGAGCGGGTGCGAAATCCAGTGATGGGCTGGAACACCCTGCTGTGAGCATAATCCTCGGGGGTTATCTCCAATTCCTCAAGGACCGCGGGAG
>DATNHU010000129.1:0-7693 GCA_035604795.1 Candidatus Limnocylindrales bacterium | reverse complement strand
TCGGCGACCAACTCGCGAAAATATATCCCAAGGACAACACCGGACGGAACAACGACCTTGTCCCCATCAGTGAAACCAACATTCCCCCCAACCAGCGCGGCATTTTCGCCCTGGCCGGCCTGTTGATGATGGTCGTCGTGGGATTGGTTTTATTGATTGCTTGCGCCAACGTGGCCAATTTGATGCTCACCCGCGCTACGCAGCGGCGCCGCGAAATGGCCGTTCGATTGTCACTGGGGGCCTCTCGCTTCCGCCTCATCCGCCAGTTGCTTACCGAAAGCGTCCTTCTGGGTCTCGTCTCGGGTGCATTGGGGGTTCTTACCGCGGAGTGGGCGAAAAATCTGGTGATCGGCCTGGTCCCGGCCGGGGCCCTTGGCAATCTCGATACCTCGATCGACCTTCGTGTACTCTTCTTTGCCTTCGGTGTCGCCATCTTCGCTTCCGTCTTGTTTGGCCTGGCTCCCGCGCTGCAGGCCTCCAATCCGAGTCAGATGAATGCTCTCCGCGACCGCACCGATGTTCCCGGCGGAGCGACGCACTGGTACAGCCTCCGCGGGATTTTGGTAATGGCACAAGTTTCACTCTCTCTGATCGCCTTGGTCGGCGCGGGATTGTTCATCCACAGTTTGAAGAACGCGCAGCAGATGGATCCTGGTTTCAACACCAGGAACGTGATCATCATGGGCCTCAATCCAGGCTCGCAGCAGTATCCTCAGGGCCGGGCGGAGCAGTATTACCGCGACGCCATTGACCGCGTAACCGCGCTCCCCATGGTCGCCGGGGCGGCCGTTTCTGACAATGCGCCGTTCGCCGGCGGCTTCCAGCGCACCACTTTTCCTGAGGGGGTTGACCAGAATGATCTTACCAACGGCAAATTGACTCCCACAATTTCAGTCTCCCCCGGTTTTTTCGGTGCCTCAGGAATTTCTCAGCTCAGTGGGCGTGATTTCGATTACCACGACGATGCCCAGTCCCACATGGTCGCCATCGTCAATCAGGCTTTCGTGGACCGGACCTGGGCCGGCCAGAATCCCCTTGGCAAACATCTGCATTTTGCCCTGCAAACCTGGGACGTCGAAGTCGTCGGCGTGGTCAAGACCGTTAAGTACCAGACACTCGGAGAACCTCCGCAAGCCATCGTTTATTTTCCGCTGAAACAGCACTACAGCCCCAATGCGGTGTTTTATGTCCGCACCAACGGCGATCCCCATGCTGCGCTGACCAGCATCCGCTCCACGGTAGATTCTCTCGATCCCTCGCTTCGGATTCGCAATGTCAGGACCGTCGCCGAATTGCTCGATTTATCTCTGGTGGCGCCGCGCGTCGGTGCTGAACTTCTGGGTACTTTTGGATTGCTTGCCCTGCTCCTCGCGGCCATCGGCACTTACGGCGTCATGTCTTACTCCGTGAACCAGCGCACGCAGGAGATCGGCATCCGCCTGGCCATGGGCGCGCAGCGGGGCGACGTCTTGCGCCTCATCCTGGGCAACGGCATGACTATGGTTCTTGTGGGGATCGCCGCCGGTCTCGCACTTTCAACTGTGCTCACCATCAGCATGAACAGTTTGCTCTTCGGAATCGGCGCCATTGATTTTCCGAGTTTCCTGGCAACCTCCGCGTTATTGGTGATCGTCGCCCTGGCCGCTTGCTGGTTGCCCGCGCGCCGCGCCATGCGCGTGGATCCGATTATCGCTTTGCGTTACGAATAGCTTCCTGCTTTTTGCAATGGGCCCCTGAATCGGATGGAAAGGAAGGTCAGGGCAACTCCATGGAAAAACTTTGGCAGGATTTGAAATACAGCTTTCGCATGCTGCTGAAAAATCCCGGGTTCACGGCCGTTGCTGTGCTTTCCTTAACCCTGGGCATCGGCGCGAACACCACCATCTTTACTCTGGTGAAAGCCGTTTTTCTGCAGCCCTTCCCCGTGAAAGATCCCGGGCGGCTGGTCATCGTTTACTCCACCAATCAACCGAAAAGCGGAACGCTTGCCAATTACCTCCCCTCGTCTTATCCCAATGCTTTGGACTATCGCGAGAAGAATGATGTCTTCTCCGGCCTTTCCATGTTCCAGTTCACCGGCGACCCGTTGGATATCAATGGCCGGACCATGGGCGTCGCCACGCAACTCGTGAACTGGGATTTCTTTGACATCCTCGGCGTCCGGCCCGTGATGGGCCGCTGGTTCCTTCCTGATGAGGACCTGACCCCCGGCGCAAAACCCGTTGTCGTGCTGAGCCACTCTCTCTGGACCGAAACATTTGGCGGTGACCCCAACATCGTGGGGAAATCCATTCGCCTGAACAATCAGGATTTCGCGGTAGTGGGGATCGCACCGGCAAATTTCATCCAGCTTGGAGCCATTGGGACCATGGACCTTTGGGTTCCCATGACCATGCATGACCAGATTGTCAACGGCCCCACCAAGAGCTGGTATCCGCGCCGCGCATATCGGATGGTGTTTATGGTTGCGCGCCTGAAGCCCGGCGTCTCGCTCGAACAGGCCCAGAGTTCCGTGCAAGCCCTGGGAGATCATCTCGGTCAGGCTTACCCCGACGCCAATTCCGGGCGGAATGTTTCTTTGATGCCCTTCGACCAAACGAACGTGCCTCCCTCACAACATGGATTGTTTGTTCTTGCTGGCACGCTGATGATGTTCGTTGTCGGGTTGGTGTTGCTTATCGCCTGCGGCAATGTCGCCAACCTGCTTCTTGCCCGCGCGGCACTGCGCCGCCGCGAAGTGGCTATCCGGCTCTCCGTGGGTGCCTCCCGCGCCCGGCTCCTGCGCCAGTTGCTCACGGAGAGCATGCTCCTGGCCTTGGTTTCCGCTGCACTCGGGACTCTATTCGCCGTCTGGACCAAAGACCTGATCTGGACACTGTTGCCCGGAGGCCGTCCGCAGGGCCTGGATACTTCCATGGATCTCCGTGTGCTCCTTTACACCTTGGGGATCTCCGTTTTTGCTACCCTGATTTTTGGTTTGATTCCGGCGTGGCAGACTTCCCGCGTGGAACAGATCTCCGCTCTCAAGGACCGCACGGACTCTCCCTCAACCAGCGGCCGCTGGTATGCCCTGCGCGGGATACTGGTGGCCTCGCAAATCGCATTTTCTCTGATTGCCCTGATGGGTGCCGGCCTGTTTGTTCACAGTTTGTGGATTGCCCAGAAAATGGACACCGGATTTGAGAATAAGAACGAGCTTCTGGTTTTCCTGAATCCCGGGGATCAGCACTATACCCAGCCGCAGTCGGAGCAGTTTTATCATGACGCCGCGGAGCGGGTGCGATCCTTGCCCATGGTCGTGGCCGCCGGCGTTTCAGACACTAGACCGTTCAATCAAAGCATTCGCGCGAACATGTTTCCGGAAGGCGTCGACAAGAACAACCCCGCGCTCGGCAAGCTAACTCCTGAAGTTGCTGTCCTTCCGGGGTATTTTTCGGGTGCCGGGATTGCCATGGTGGCCGGCCGTGATTTCACCGACCACGACGATGCTCAATCCGCAAGAGTCGTGGTCGTGAATCAGGCCCTGGCGGATCAAATGTGGCCGGGCAAGAGCCCCATCGGCAAAATGCTTTTCTTCCACGCCGCGGATGGCTCGGATTGGAATGTGCAGGTCGTGGGCGAAGTGCGCACCGTTAAATTCCTAACCCTTGGCGAAGATCCCCAACCGGTTTGCTACTTATCACTCAAGCAGCAGTTTTCTCCCGGTGCAGTGCTCTTTGTTCACACCAAAGGGGATCCGGATTCCGCAGCTTCCACAATCGTCAGTGCCATTCAAGCCGTAGACCCTCGGTTGACCATTCGCGGAGGGCAAGTCCGGACCCTCCCATCCCTGATGAGCAATGTCCTCACCAGCGCTCGATTCGGTGCGGAATTGCTTGCCGCTTTCGCCCTGCTGGCGCTGCTCCTTGCCGCCATTGGAACTTACGGCGTCATGTCCTATGCCGTTGGCCAGCGAACCCAGGAGATCGGCATCCGCATCGCATTGGGCGCTCAGCGCGGAAACATTCTTCGCATGGTCATGGGCAACGGTATGGCTATGGTTTTCACCGGTACAGCAGCCGGTCTGGTGGCTTCCATATTTCTCACTCGCACGGTCAGCAGCCTACTCTATGGGATCGATAGCTTCGATGCCCTCGGTTTCATTGCCACCGCTGCCATCCTTCTAGCGGTCGCGGCCATTGCCTGTTGGCTCCCCGCGCGGCGCGCCATGCGCGTGGACCCTATGATCGCGTTGCGGTACGAATAAGCATCAAATTCGCGGCTTTCTAGTAATGTTTTGTTGAGGCAATAGATGGGAACAATGTACCAGGATGTTCGCTACGCTCTGCGCACCATGGCCAAGCGGCCCGCCTTCTCCGTCCTTGCCGTGATGACCCTCGCTCTCGGCATTGGGGCCAACACCGCCATCTTCAGCGTCGTAAATTCCGTGTTGCTGCGCCCTCTGCCTTTTCCTGCTCAAGAGCAATTGATTTATGCCAACGGTAAGTTTGCATTGAGCGACCAGGCCGCCGTTTCCCCGCCGGATTTTGAAGACTACCGTGCCCGCGCCAGGAACTTCCAACAATTTGCCGCCATTGGTTATTTGGATTCGGTTTCCAACCTGACTGGCCGGGAAATGCCGGAGCAGGTCCGCAGTCAAATCGTTTCCTGGAATTTTTTTGATGCTTTGGCCATTCCTCCGGCGCTGGGCAGAAGTTTCGTTGCTGCCGACGAAAAAGAATCTGAACCGCGGGTCGCCATTCTGGGCTACGGCATTTGGCAGCGCGATTTCGGCGGCGATCCCGCAGTGATCGGCCAGAGAATGGATCTGGATGGCAAGCGCGTGACCATTGTCGGTGTCTTGCCGGTAGATCTCCCTTCACTTTCCCTGGCCGAGGTTTGGCAGCCGCTGCCGATGGATAATCCCGGAATGAATGTCCGCCAGGCCCATTTCCTTGCGGCCATCGCCAGAATGAAGCCCGGTGTCGGCCTTGAAACCGCGCGCTCGGAATTGGACAACATCGCCTCGCAGATTGGGGCTCAGAATCCAAACACCAATGAAGGATGGTCGCTGCGTGTAATTCCTCTTAGCGAGTTTGTTGTCGGTAGCACTCGTACGGCACTCTGGCTCTTGCTCGGAGCCGTGACCTTCCTGCTTCTCATCGCCTGCTCAAATGTTGCCAATCTTACTTTGGCGCGCGCAACGGCTCGTCGCAAGGAATTCGCCATACGCACCGCGCTCGGTGCGGGCCGCTGGAGAATTGCCAGGCAAATGTTGACGGAGAGTCTGGTCCTCTCTTTAACCGGAGGCATTTTCGGTTTCTTGATTGCGGTTTGGGGCGTCGCTGCTTTGCGGGCTTTGGCGCCCGCCAGCCTGCCCCGTGTCAATGAAATCCAGGTAAATCTCGGTGTTCTCGCCTTCACCGCGGGGGTGTCGCTGTTTTCAGGAATCCTCTTCGGGCTCGGGCCGGCAATCCGTTTCTCCCGCGCCTCCCGCGGCATGGAAGAAACTCTTAGAGAAAGTGGGCGCGGCTTGGGCCGCGCCGGTCGCAATTATCTGGGAAGCGCTCTTGTAATTGGTGAAGTCGCGCTTTCCCTGGCCTTGCTTTTGAGCGGCGGCCTCTTGATCAAAAGTTTCTGGCGGCTCATCCACGTGAACCCCGGATTCCGGTCCGATCACGTTTTGACCGCGACCCTCCACATTGCCAACTCCTCGCGAACGCGGGAACAAAAGCTCGCTTTCTATCGCGACCTCGAACAGCGGGTGAGCGCCACGCCGGGAGTCGAAGCCGCCGGTTCAATTTCAGAGCTTCCCCTGAGCGGACAGTTTGGCGACAATCCTTTCCACGTTTTGGGTCGCACCTATCCCCCCAATCAATTTGATGACGCCGATTTTCGCCAGGTCACTCCAGGGCTACAGAAAGCTTTGGGCCTGGCTTTGCTCTCCGGTAGGTGGCTAAATCAAAACGACGGGGAGAACGCCCCTGGAGTTGTGGTCGTCAATGAACAGCTCGTCCGCAATATTTTTGACGGAAAAAACCCGCTGGGGCAGCTTCTTCAGATCGATGGCGACCCCTTCAAGACGCGTGAGATCGTCGGAATCGTCGCTACCATAAAGCACGGCGCCCTGGATGAAGATCCTCGCGCTGCGATGTACGTTCCTCTGGCCCAATACCCTCCGCCAGATATGAACATTGTCGTCCGCGCGACCGGCAATCCTTTGCTCCTTGCCGCGTCAATTCGTGAAGCCGTAAGCGCGGCGGATAAGGGCGAGGCTATTTCCGCCGTTCGCTCAATGGACGACGTAATCGGGGCCTCGGTGGCCCAGCCGCGTTTCTCGGCCCAATTGCTTGGGCTATTCGCCGCATTGGCTCTTGTACTGGCTGCTGTAGGGTTATACGGTTTGGTTGCCTACACCGTCACCCAGCGTACTCACGAAATCGGCATCCGCATGGCCCTGGGAGCTGCACCTGCCGACATTCGGCGAATGGTTCTGGGGCGCGGCATGCGCTTGGCCCTGGCCGGAGCGGTCATTGGCGTGTTGACAGCATTGGGTTTAGGGCGCTTATTGACCGGCCTGCTCTTCGGGGTCTCGGCAACCGATCCTGCGTCCTATATTGTTGTCACCTTTATGCTAACCATTGTCGCCTTCGCGGCGTCCTACTTGCCAGCACGCCGCGCTATGCGCGTTGACCCCCTCGTTGCCTTGAGATATGAGTAGGGCAACAGCCAATTGAAGGCTAGCATCTGCTAAGTTTGAACCGGGGGAAGGGACGAAATTATACGAAAAGTGGGAACAGGGCGCTCCCGACCTGCGTATATAGGGTATATCTTGATAAGCTACGCTCCTCGGGACGGGTGGATAACCAAAGAGTTTCGATGGATTACAACAAGGAGAGCAACGCCAAATGGCTGATAACAACAACGAAGTCTTGATTCTCATGGAGGGCGTGAAGAAAGTCTTCATGACTGACGAGGTTGAAACTCACGCTCTCTCCAACATTCACCTTCAACTCAAGCGCGGGGAATTCGTGGCCATCAATGGCCCTTCGGGCTGCGGCAAATCAACGCTGCTCTCGATCTTGGGGTTGCTCGATTCACCCAGCGACGGAAACTACACCATCAACAATAAACCGGTTTCCAATCTTTCGCTTTCCGAGCGCACCCGCATCCGCAACCGCGAAATCGGATTCATCTTTCAGGCGTTCAATCTGATTGGCGATTTAAACGTGTACGAAAACGTTGAGCTGCCGCTCACTTATCGCGGCATGGGCTCGGCGGAGCGCAAGCAGCGCGTGCAGCAGGCCCTCGAAAAGGTCGGGATGGCGCACCGCATCAAGCACTATCCATCGCAGCTCTCGGGCGGTCAGCAACAGCGCGTGGCTGTGGCTCGCGCTCTGGTTGGCGATCCTTCCATTCTTCTGGCGGACGAGCCGACTGGTAACTTGGACTCCAAGAACGGCGAAGCGGTGATGGAATTGATGACCGAGTTGCACCGCGGCGGGGCCACCATCTGCATGGTGACGCACGATCCCCGATATTCCGCTTTTGCCGACCGCAGCATTCACCTGTTCGACGGCCGCATCGTGGAAGAGAACTTCGAAGAAAGCAGCAGCGCCGCCGCTCATTAATTCTTTGTTGTTTCGGTTGGCGTCAAGCCGGCACGCACTTGGCGGTCGTGCCGGCGGCTTCGGGGGCAAAGGATCTCTTCGCC
>DATNHU010000128.1:0-20513 GCA_035604795.1 Candidatus Limnocylindrales bacterium | reverse complement strand
TGAGCTACCAGGGAGCAGTGGAGTGAAAAAAACATCCGGCCGATTGAAGCTTGGTCAGTTTATCGGAGCCGCCGGGGGGTGTCAACGCAACCGCCGCTCGCACTGTTTTGGCTACGTTAGGTGGTGAATTTACGCCGAATCATCCGCAGTCCGCGCCGCACAAAGCCGTTTGACAGCCAAATATAAAAAGGATTCAATCTCTGATTAATGCCCCTGCAGGGCAATCGGCTCAGGGAGGGCCGGAGCGATGCGAAGAATTCTCACTCTAATTGGCGTTACTTTTCTGACCTTTGGAATTGCCGCGGCGCTGCCCGGCCAGCCGGCTGCTGCGCCCAAATCCGTGACCGTCAATCTTCAGAATGCTCAGGGCCAGAGCGTTGGAACCGCGACAATTTCGGCGGCCGATACCGGCGTGCAAATCAAATTGGACGTTAAGAATCTGCCCCCCGGCGAACACGCGCTTCACATTCACCAAACTGGGGTGTGCACGGCTCCCGACTTCAAGTCCGCCGGCGGGCACTTCAATCCCGATGGCAAGCAACATGGCTCGCAGAATCCGGCTGGCCCGCACGCAGGTGACGTCGCGAACTTTACGGTGGGTGCCGACGGCACAGCGAAGGTTTCGCTGACGGATTCCATGGTGACAATGGGCTCAGACAATCATTCCATCTTCAGCAATGGCGGCACCGCGATCGTGATCCACGCGAAGGCCGACGACATGAAGACCGATCCGACTGGAAACGCCGGCGACCGGATTGCCTGCGGCGTGATTACTGGCGGCAATTAAGCATTGACCAATTTTCTTTCAGCAGCTTTTTGAAAACAGGGATTACGTGCGGCGGGAAATGCCCTACTGCACTCGCTGAAGCCCGGCTTCAGTGCCGATCAGCGAGTCGAAGATTGCCAGGACATGGCGCCTGTATTCGACGACCTTCGCCAGCACATCGCGCAACTGCGGCTCGCGCTCCGCTTCGCGGTGCCACTTGACAAGGACTTCGGGCGGGACGGCAATATCGCGCCGCAACTTTTCGGGGTCGTGACCGCGCATAAATAGCCCATAGAAAAACGCCGCTTCACGTTGCGGATACTCGAAATCGCGCGCGCTTTCCTGATTCGCGTGCGTGACCACTTCACTCGGTTTGGCTTCGATCGTCTGCATGGCCATGTTCATGGACAGAGAAAAAGCAGTTTACTCCAAAGCTCGAACCCGTCAATAGGAACAATGGTACTGGGGTTTGAAGCAGATACCTCAGGCGGGGTTGCGCGCCGTTCGGACAAACGCGCGAAGAGCGGAAACGTTGGGGCCGTAGGCGCCAATGCGGGCGGCGTCCACGGGCAAGCCGAATTGCTCGGCTTGGTCGATATTGATTCCGGCGTCATCGAGTTCGGAAAGGCTGAATCCCACCGCGGGCGTAATCCGGTTGCTCTCAGCCGCATAGACGGGCCGGGGCGGCCGGCGGCGATTCCACGGGCGCCGGGAAATCTCAAAGAACTGTTGCCAGTCGCGTTTGCCCCACATAGGTTTTCTCCCGCCTCTTTACCGGGAGGTGGTTCAATTACTCTGATGCGGTCAGTCCCAATTCGGTCGCTTGGCCCTTCCGGGCGGCCACCTCGGGCAGCCCCTTCCGGGCACTCCCGAACCAATCTCAGAAGTACACGTATACGTGAGAACCCTGAAGGCGTCCAACACTATCCGTGGCCCGTATTTCAAAGATGTTACTGGGGGTAAATAATCCTGCAGCGGTCAGTTTGCAGAACCCAGAAGTGTATTTTGTGGGGGCCACATCTTAAGTTGGCCGCGCTCCTTCTCTTGGTCGTCATTCCGAACGAGTCCGCCGCGGCGGACGAGGAGGAATCTCGAAGTAGACTTTAGGCCCACGCTTCGTTTCTTCTAGCTTTCGAGCAGTCACGAGCAACTTCGAGATTTCTCGTCTCAGACTCCTCGAAATGACGGCGTTGGCGGTGCGGCGACTCCCGATTCGGCACGATCTGGAGGGCATCCGTTCTATGCACCTTCGGGGTACCCCCACCCCCTCCATTTTGTTAAGAATATCAATCTAAACGGGTTACGGGCATCAATCGTCCAATGAATGTCATTCTAAAGGACTTATAAACCCTGTGTACTGATATCCTTACGGGCTACTTCCAAATCAATCGATTCCCGAGGCTGACATGGAGGGCAACGTCCACTCTTACGAGGAGGAGCTGAATTGGTCGTCCAAGTCTACTGGTCAGGGTAGCGCTATTAGTATATTTTAGTTAACTATAATATGAGTAAAGATACAAAATAGTTGGTGGAAAAGCTGTGGAAAGGGATTCGAATGCAGGGATAACAGCTCCTTTGACGACGGCTGGGGACGTTTAAGAATCCTACGCGACGATCGTTCTCGGCGTTACGCTGAAATTGTCAGTTCGCCTTAGGATGGGGCAATTCCTAATTCCCAACTCCGCCGCCGCTGCTATACTTGGGCTTCCAGGGAAATTCCGGGAGGGCATTCCACCGGTGGCGAAGCAACACATTGTGGTTCACTTTCACGAGCTGTGGCTGAAGGGCGGCAACCGCCGCTTCTTCCTGGGCCGGCTGATCACGGCTCTGCGCCAGTCGCTGGAGGATGTGGGACTGGCGCGGCTGCATTGTCCCGGCGACCGGATCCTGGTGGAGTTGGCGCCCGGCGCGCCGGTTGAGCCGGCGATGGAGCGGGTTGCGCGCGTGCTGGGCGTGGCGCACTTCGCCCTGGCTCATGAAATGGATCGCGACGACAACGACCGCGAATTGAAAGCGATTTGCGACGCCGCATGGGAAGAGGTTGCGCCGGAATCGTTCCGAACATTCGCGGTGCGCGCCAAGCGGAGCGACAAATCGTTTCCGTTGTCCAGCGCGCAAATCGAAACGATTGTCGGGCGCCATCTTCTGAACAAGATCCGGAATGCAGGGCTCCGGAATGCAGGGCTGCGCGAAGATGGACGCGACATCCGCGTGGACTTGAATGCGCCGGATCTGACTTGCCGCATTGAAGTTATGAAAGATTCCGCGCTGGTTTACGCGCGGAAAATTTCCGGCGCGGGCGGAATGCCCGCGAACACTGCCGGGCGGCTGATGTGCCTGCTCTCCGGGGGATTCGATTCGGCGGTTGCGGCCTACAAAATGATGCGCCGAGGCGCGCACGTATCCTTCGTGCATTTCTGGGGAGGCGGCGCCGATCCCGGGGAATCGTCGGTCCATGTGGCGCGCGAACTGGTGCGAAAACTGGTTCCCTACCAATTCACCGCGAAACTTTATCTGGTGCCGTTTGAGCCGCTGCAGCGCGAAATCGTGGACAAGGGTCCCGCGAGCTTCCGCATTCTGCTGTACCGGCGATTGATGTTGCGCATCGCCGAGCAGCTTGCGTTGCGAACCCACTCCCTGGGATTGGTTACGGGCGACAGCGTGGGACAGGTGGCGTCACAAACTCTGCACAACATGGCGGCGGTGGGCGCCGCGGCGCGGATGCAAGTCTATCGGCCGCTGGCCGGCGACGACAAACAGGAAATCATTGAGATGGCGCGGAAAATCGGCACACACGATATTTCCGCCGAGCCGTTCCACGATTGCTGCCCGATGTTTCTGCCGCGCAATCCCGCGCTGCACGCCACGGCCGCCGAGCTGGACGAATGCGAAGTGGCGATCAACATGGAAGAGTTGGTGCGCCGCGGCGTGGACTCCGCCACGCTCGAGCGCTTCCGCTTCGCCTCCGGCCGCGTTGAACTGGTTGAGTCCGTCCGCACGACCACCGCCTGACCCGCGTTTTTTGCCTACTGGATTCCGCCATTTTCAATGGTAGGATGCGCACTCTGGTTCCGATTTATTCGCCAGAATCAGCGGATTCTCGAGAGGTTTCATGCGCGGATTGATGATGGATTTTCCGCTGACGCTGCCCACGATTCTGGAGCGGGCGAGAAGCGAATACAGCCGCGTGGAAATGGTGTGGCGGCTGCCGGACAAGTCTGTGAACCGGTACAAATTTGCCGATTTCTACCGGCGCGCCCGGGCGCTGGCTGAGGCGCTTTCGCTTGCAGGGTTGAAAAAGAGCGATCGCGTGGCCACGCTGATGTGGAACCACGAAGCGCACATGGAGGCGTATTTCGGCATACCGGTGGCGGGCGGAGTGCTGCATCCGCTGAATCTTCGGCTGCATCCGTCGGAACTGGCCTTCATCGCCAATCATGCGGAGGACCGCTTCCTGATTGTGGACGACGTTTTGCTGCCGTGTTTGGAAAGTTTTCGGCGGGAGACGAATTTCGAGCGCGTGTTTGTTGTACCTTACAGCGAGAACCCAATTCCCGCAGGTTACGAGAACTACGAAGATTTGCTGGCCACGGCGACCGGAAAATTCTCTTATCCCCCCATAGATGAAAACGACGCCGCGGCGATCTGCTTCACCTCCGGCACCACGGGGAGGCCAAAGGGAGTGGTGTACTCGCACCGCTCCAATGTGCTGCACACCTTTGCAACGGCTCTGAAAGATACTTTCGGAATTGGGCATCACGATACCGTGCTGGCCGTCGCTCCCATGTTTCATGCGAATGCCTGGGGATTGCCCTATGCGGCCGTGATGTCGGGGGCCAAGCTGGTGTTTCCGGGTCCGCATATGGACGCAGCCAGCCTGCTCCAGTTGATGATGGATGAGGGAGTGACCATCGCCTGCGGGGTGCCCACGGTCTGGCTTGGTGTGTACGATGAGCTGGAGCGCAATCCGGGCAAATGGAAATTGCCACGGATGGTGACCGTGCCATGTGGAGGCTCCGCGCCGCCGGAATCACTGATTCGCGGTCTGGATCGGCACCGAATTCATTTGGTTCACCTGTGGGGGATGACGGAGACTTCGCCGCTGGCGACCACGGGGGGAGTGCGCGCACACATGCAGGACTGGCCGGAGGAAAAACAATACTCCGTGCGCTCGCGGCAGGGGTGGGCCGCGCCGTTCATCGAGCTGCGCGTCACGCGAGACGGCAAGGAAGCGCCGCGCGATGCGACCACGCCCGGCGACCTGGAGGTGCGCGGACCGTGGGTCGCGGCCAGCTATTTGAACGCGCCTGAAGAGCAGCATCGCTGGACGCCGGACGGATGGTTCCGCACGGGTGACGTGGCGACCATGGATGATGACGGTTTCATTCGGCTGGTGGACCGCAGCAAGGACTTGATCAAGTCCGGAGGCGAATGGATCAGCTCTGTGGATTTGGAGAACGCGCTGATGGGACACCCGGCCGTGAAAGAAGCCGCGGTGATTGGGGTGTCACATCCGAAGTGGGCAGAGCGGCCGCTGGCTGTGATTGTCTTGAAGGAGGGCGCGAGCGCGTCACCCGATGAGTTGCGTGAGTTCCTGGGTGCGCGCTTCGCCAAGTGGCAACTGCCGGACGCGTTCGTTTATGAGAAAGCGATTCCGCGCACCTCAGTCGGGAAATTCATGAAGAGCAAGTTGCGCGAGCAGTATGCCGACTGGAAGTGGGAATAATCCTGCAGGGAAAAACTAAGTGCGGTAGCTGGCGTTGATGTGAACGTACTCGGCGGTGAAGTCGCAAGTCCAGACGCGCGCGCGTCCGCGCCCGGCGCGCAAATCCATCACAATGGAAACTGTGGGGCCGAGCAATTTTTCGTGCGCGGCGCCTTCGTCGAAGGGCAACGCGCGACCGTTATCGTAAACGCGGATTCCGGCCATGCGAATCGCGGCTCGCTCGGGACGAAAGGTGACGCCCGCGCGTCCCGCAGCGGCAAGGATGCGGCCCCAGTTGGGATCGCCCCCGGCCAGCGCCGTTTTTACCAAGGGCGAAGTCGCGATGGTGCGTGCTACCTGTCCCGCGCCGCCGTCATCGGGAGCGCCGCGGATTTCAATTTCCACCACGCGCGAGGCTCCTTCCCCATCGGAGACTATGGCCAGCGCAAGTTTCCGGCAGACTTTTTCCAAGGCCACGGCAAATGAATTGTAGTCGCGCCCGTGGGAGCCGATTGGTGACGCGCCCCAGAAGCGCGAGGCTCCGCTGGCAAGCAGCAGCGCGGTGTCGTTCGTGGAAGTATCTCCGTCCACGGTGACGGAGTTGAAGGTTCTTCCCGCGACATCCACCAATGCTTTGCGCAACAAACGCGCCGGCGCAGCGGCATCCGTCACGATGAAGGCGAGCATGGTGGCCATATTGGGATGAATCATGCCCGCGCCCTTTGCGCAACCCAGCAGGCGCACGGTCTTGTCGCCGATGCGGCAACTGGCCGCCGCCCACTTGGGCCGCGTGTCCGTGGTGAGGATGGCGTGCATAAAGCCGTCGTATTTTGAGGATGCATCCGCCGCGTCGCGGGAAAGGTCGGGCAGCGCGGCCAGTATTTTTTCGACGGGGAGCGGCAACCCGATAACTCCAGTGGAGCACACGAGCACTTGCTCGGCGCCGCAGCGCAGCGCTTGCGCGGCGGTTTGCGCGGTGGCGCGCGAAGCGCGCATTCCCACCGGCCCATTGGCGCAATTTGCATTTCCGGAATTAACAACAATCGCCCGAATGCGCGAGGCCGCGGATTTCAGATGTTGCTGGCAAAGCAGCACCGGCGCCGCCTTCACAAGATTTCTTGTGAAAACTCCGGCGGCAGTGGCGGGCTGGTCGGCAATGATTACTCCGAGATCCAGCCGGTTTTTCCGCCGCAAGCCACAAGCCGCTGCGGCATAACGGAATCCCTTGGGCAACACGCGGGCGGGAATCGCGTCGAGGACATTCATTGGCGATGATGCGGACGCCCCGGCCTGGGTCTGCTCCGTGGCGCTCAATGCCTTTGGCTCGTGCGTATCGTGCTTCGGGGTCATAGAGGGAAAGTCATTCCTTCAGGTTCATCGCGATGATTCAAGCGCCGCAAGCCGTTTGCGCCATTCGCCCAGCGCCGCGCGGACGGAATCGGGAGCGGTGCCGCCGGGGACGGCATGGGATTCCAGTGACGCCTCCACATTCAACGTGGCGTGGAAATCCTCGCCGAACGCGGGCGAGAATTCGCGCAGGCGGGCCAGAGGAATGGAGGTCCAGGGCTGGCCGCGTTTTTCCGCGTCGCGCAAAACCTTACCCACAATTTCATGCGCGCTTCGGAATGGGATTCCCTTGTGAACCAGATAGTCGGCGGCATCCGTAGCCAGCAGTGCAGGATCCGAAGCCAGCGCGCGCAACCGCTCGGCATTGAAATTTGTCGCCGCGATGTTTCCCGCCGCCACTTCCACCAGCGCGTGCGCCTGATCGTGCGCGGCGAACAGTGGTTCCTTATCTTCCTGCAAATCACGCTGATAGCTTGTCGGCAGTCCCTTCAATGTGACCATCAACGACACCAACGCGCCCACCAAACGCCCCGATTTTCCGCGCGTCAATTCCCACGCGTCAGGATTCTTCTTCTGCGGCATCAGACTGCTGCCCGTCGCGTACTCATCGGGTAACGTAATAAATCCAAATTCCTGGGAAGCGAACAGGACGAAATCCTCAGCTAGACGCGAAAGATGCGTTCCCAGTGTGGCCAGGGCGAACAAATATTCCAGAGCGAAATCGCGGTCGCTCACGGCATCGAGGCTATTGGCCGTCGGGCGAGCAAAGCCGAGCTCGCGAGCAAGCGCCTGGCGATCAATCTTGAACGCACAACCAGCGAGCGCTCCCGATCCCATCGGACATTCGTCGGCCGCGGTGACGACCACGCTCATCTTCGCCGCGTCGCGGTGGAACGCCTCCGCGTGCGCCAGCAGAAAATGCGAGAGCAGTATCGGCTGCCCGTGCTGCATGTGTGTCATCCCAGGCATGGGAGTGCCCAGGTTCCGCTCCGCCTGATCCAGGAATGCCGCGAGTAGCTTGGCCAGACTGCGTCGCATCGCGCCGGCGGCATCTTTCACAAACAACCGGAAATCCGTGGCGATCAGTTCATTGCGGCTGCGCCCGGTATGCAGTTTCGCGCCGAGCGGGCCAAGCTGCTCGATGAGCGCCATTTCCACGAAGTGATGGATGTCCTCTGCACCGTTGGCATCGAGCCAGGCCGTCTCGCGTTCCGCGCGCTGCAAGATCCCGTCAAGAGCTGAAAGCAATTTCTGTGTCTCCTCGCGGGTGATGATGCCCGCGCTCTCAATGGCGTGCGCCCAGGCGCGGTCCACGGCGATTTCGTAAGGCAGCAGGCGGCGGTCAAAAGCGAAAGACCTCTGGAATTGATCGAAGAGTTCGTTCGGGGCGCGGTCGAATCGCCCGCTCCACATCCGGCCGCCGCCCGGGCTTGACTTGGGAGCGTTCACTTCGCGGAATCTCCCCCGGGCATAGTGACCGGCAGAGCGAACAGGTTGATAAAACCTTCGGCGTCCTTGGGGTTGTAGCGGGTCATGGCAAAGCTGGCCAGATCTTTTTGGTAAAGCGAATTCGGCGAGGTGCGATGCGTGAATGCCACATTGCCTTTATACAGCCGCATGCCCACCGATCCGGTTACGCGTTTCTGTGAGCTGGTGAAAAATGCGTCGAGCGCTTCGCGCAACTGAGTGAACCATAGCCCGTAATAGACCAGCTCCGCGTAACGATGCGAGAGGAGTTGCTGGTAATGGGTGGTCTCGCGATCCACGCACAGCGCCTCAAGCTCGCGGTGTGCCAGAACCAGCAAGGTTCCACCCGGCGTTTCGTAAGCCCCGCGCGATTTCATTCCTACCAGGCGATTTTCGACCAGGTCAATGCGGCCCACACCGTTCTTGGCGGCAACATCGTTCAAGGTATCAATCAACGCCACGGGCGAAAGCCGCTTGCCATTCACCGAAACCGGAGTGCCGCCCTCAAATCCAATTTCCACTTCGGCGCCCGCATCCGGAGCTTTTTCCGGAGAGACCACCCACTGCCACATCGCTTCTTCCGGAGCGTTCTTCGGATCTTCGAGCACTCCGCCTTCGTGCGAGAGATGCCAGATATTTCGATCGCGGCTGTAAATGTTGGCTTTGGATTGCTCGATGGGGATTTTGTGCGCGCTCGCGTAGGCGATTGCGTCTTCACGCGAGAAAATCTTCCACTCGCGCCAGGGAGCGATAATTTGCAGCTTTGGCCCGAGGGCTTTATAGGTCAGCTCAAACCGTACCTGATCGTTTCCCTTGCCTGTGCAGCCGTGGCATACCGCGTCTGCGCCCAGCGCCAGCGCGACCTCCACTTGACGCTTGGCGATCACCGGACGCGCGAAGGAAGTGCCCAGCAAATATTTGTGCTCGTACACGGCACCAGCGCGCAGCGTCGGCCAGATATATTGAGTGATAAATTCTTCGCGCAGGTCTTCAATCGTGGCGCTTGCAGCGCCGGTGTCCAGCGCCTTCTTCTTGGCAGCTTCGAGATCTTCCTTTTGGCCCACATCGCCAATCATGGCGATAACTTCGCAGCCGCCATAGGTCTCTTTTAACCACGGAATAATGATGGACGTATCCAAACCGCCCGAATAGGCAAGCACAACTTTCTTTGGCAACGCCGAATCCCCTCAGCTTAGAAGTAAAAGCAGGATTGCTTTTTGAATGTGCAGGCGGTTTTCCGCCTGGTCATAGGCAATCGAGCGCGGCGAATCCATCACTTCCGCACTCACTTCCGATCCGCGATGCGCGGGCAGGCAATGGAGAAAAACGGCGTCGGGAGCGGCCAACTTCATGAGCGCCTTATTTACCTGGAATGGAGCGAAAATTTTCGCGCGCGCCTCGGTCTCGTTCTCCTGGCCCATGCTGGCCCAGACGTCGGTGTAAACCGCTTGGGAGCCGGCGACGGCTTCCTGTGCAGAATGGAACAACTCGATCTTGGCGCGTGTCTCGCGCGCCGCGCGTTTTGCCTCCGCCACGATGTCCGCTGACGGTTCGTATCCCGCGGGCGTCGCCACACGGACTTGCGCCCCTAACCGCGCCCCGGCCAGCAGCAGCGAATGGCAAACATTATTGCCGTCTCCGACGTAAGCCAACTTCAGCCCGCGCACACCGCCGAAGTGTTCTTCGAGCGTGAAGAAATCCGCGAAGGCCTGGCAGGGGTGGTAGCGGTCGGAGAGGGCATTGATGATGGGAATGGATGCATGCGCTGCAAGTTCTTCCAGCGCGCCTTGCGAGTACGTGCGCGCGGCAATGGCGTGCACCCAGCGCTCGAGATTCTTGGCCACATCCTGAACGGACTCGCGCTCCCCGAGCCGCGTCGCGGTATGGTCCAAAAATACCGCGCCGCCACCCATGCTCTGCATGCCTACGTCAAAAGTGGTCCGCGTGCGCAGCGAGGGTTTTTCAAAAATCAGCGCCAGATATTTGCCCGCGAGAGCTGCGCGGTAGTTGTCGGGACGCGACTTGACGTCGGCGGCCAGGCTGAGCAAATCACGCACCGTGGCCGCCGGCCACTCCATGCCGGTGACAAGATCGCGTGCCAGGTCGTGAGAAAGGCCGGTTGAAGTTGGGGCCAGGGCGTTCATTTTCACCTCGCCACCGCGAGCGCCCGTGCGCTCTCCGCGAGCGTATTCGTCCGCGAAGATTCGGCGGCCTTGGGATCGGACTTCTTCGTTTTCGCAAACACCGTTTCCATTCGACTGAGAAAATCCTTCACGTGCGCGGGCTTGATGATGAAAGGCGGCAGAAATCGCAGCGTGGTTTCATGTGTGCAATTAATCAGCACCCCGCGCTTCAGGGCTTCTGCGACGTAGGGCGCGCCCTCCACGGTGAGCTGCAATCCGAGGAGGAGCCCTTCACCGCGAAGCTCCTGGATGAAATCAAACTTCTTGGCGAGGGACCCTAGCCCTTCGCGGAGTTCCACGCCACGCGCACGGATGTTCGCAAGCAAATTCTGGTCTTCGATCACATTCAAGAATTCGAGGGCCACAGCGCAAGCCAGCGGCCCGCCGCCAAACGTGGTTCCATGCATCCCGGGCACAAATGTTTCCGCAAAGGATTCCCGCGCGAGCATTGCGCCCAGGGGTATTCCCCCCGCCAACGGCTTGGCCACCACGACCATGTCGGGGGCTCCGGCAAATTTCTGGTAGGCAAATTCGCGCCCGGTTCGCCCGAGGCCGCATTGGATTTCATCGGCGATAAGCGCGGCGTCATGTTGCGAAGCAAGTTCACGGGCGCGGCGCCAGAATGTTTCGCTGACAGGATAGATGCCGCCCTCACCCTGAATTGTCTCGACAATAATTGCGCAAACGGATGCGTTGAACTTCGCTTCCAGATCCGCGAGGTCATTGAAGCGCACAAATTCCACGCCGGGCATCAACGGCTCAAACGGTTGGCGGTATTTGAGCGGCCAGGTAATGGCCAGCGCACCGAATGTGCGTCCATGGAAAGAATTCTCGAGCGCCAGGATGCGCGTCTTGCCTTCGCCGTGTCTGCTCCGTGCGTGGGCGCGCGCCAATTTCAGCGAGGCCTCCACAGCTTCGGCGCCACTATTGGTGAAAAATACGCGGTCCATCCCCGACCACTTGGCAAGTTTTTTCGCCAGTGGCCCTTGATAAGGGTTGTGAAACAAGTTGGAAATGTGCGTGGCGCGCCCGGCCTCACGCCGGATCGCGCGAACCAACCGCGGATGCGCGTGCCCCAGCGCATTTACCGCGATGCCGCCGAGGAAATCGAGATACGCCTTGCCCTGGTGGTCATAAAGGAAGCAGCCTTTGCCGTGCGTGAACACCAGCTCAGGACGCTTGTAAGTGTTTGCCAGATACCGCGTGGCGTCGCGCAACGCGGCCATGCTGTTTGTGGAATGAGAATGCTTCTTCTGAGGACGAATTTTCCGTTTGCTGGGCATGTATTTTAGGATTTTCCTTCAGGATGCGGGGCTGCTCACTGCCGGATATGCAGGAAGCACTCGTGTGCCGGGTCCTTTGCCGCCGTTCGCCGCGGAGAGCAACCCATCCGTTTTAGCTCCGCCGACGATGCGCACCTGGCTCACTCCCGCGGCCAGCGCGCGCTTGCAGGCTTCGAGCTTCAGGATCATTCCCCCGGAGACAGTTTGGTTGCGGATCAAATCTTCCACTTCATCCGCAGAAACAACTTTCAGGATTTTCCGCCCATCGAGCACACCCGCCACGTCCGTCAAATAAATCAACCGGTCGGCGTGAATAAATTCCGCGCAAGCCGCGGCCATGTGGTCGGCGTTGATGTTGTAAAGCTCGCCATCGGCGCCCAGTCCCAGGCAAGAAGCCACGGGCACGATCCCGTTTTTCCAGAGCGATTCGATGAATTCAACATTCACGCCCGTTAGGTAGCCAACGTATCCCAGCGCGCCGCGAGTTTCGTTGTAGGTCATTGGCTCGGCGAGAAACGCCGCCGCGTCCGAGGCGCATAATCCGATAGCAGGCTGGCCCGCCTGGGAAATGGCGCCCGCCACGCGCTTGTTGAGCAGGCCACCAAGCACCATTACAGCCACGTCGCGCGTTTCGCGATCCGTCACGCGCAGTCCGGCGACGAAGCGGCTCTGAATTCCCATACGCTCGAGCGTGGAAGTGAAAATCTTCCCGCCGCCGTGAACGATCAGAAGTTCGTGGCCTTCCTGCGCCAGAACCGCGACCTGCCGGGCGATGGACGCCACTGTTTCGGGATCGTCCAGCAACGCGCCTGCCAATTTGATCACCAGTCTCATATCACTCCCGCTTGCGCATCGAATTGCCACATCGCGTTCAGGTTCTGCACGGCTTGTCCCGCCGCTCCCTTGCCCAGATTGTCGAGGCAGGAAACGACTGCAAGACGGCGCCCTGACGCATCCAACGCAAATCCGATGTCGCAGAAATTTGTATTTACCACGTGCTGCAATTCCGGAAGCTTTCCGGCCGGCCACAAACGCACCATCGGCCGCCCGGCATAAAACTTGCGGTAAAGCGATTCGATTTCCGAAGATTCATGCTTTTCATTTAGCCATACATACAAAGTCGAAAGAATTCCCCGCGCCACCGGAAGCAGGTGCGTGGAAAACATCACGTCACCCGGATCCATACCCAGGTGCTCGGTCACCTCGGGGGTGTGACGGTGAGTGAACATTCCGTAGGCGCGGAAATTCTCATCCACCTCTACAAATTGCATTTCGCGCTTCGGTTCCTTGCCCGCTCCGGTCGCGCCGGATTTGCAATCGCAGACGATGCCGCGTTCGCTTGCGATCCACCCGGACTCGACAAGCGGCTTCAGTCCCAGGATCACCGAGGTGGAATAGCAGCCGGGATTCGCGACCAATCGCGCGGCGGGCAACTGATCGGCATAAAGTTCCGGCAACCCGTAAACTGCTTCGTCCAGAAATTCCTGTGGGGGCGCGGGGAGCTTGTACCACTTTGTGAAAGTGGCCGCGTCGCGGAAACGAAACGCCCCGCTCAAGTCCACAACTCGCAGGCCTGAAGAAATCAAGGCCGGGGCCAGCTCCACAGACGCCTCATGAGGGGTGGCCAAAAATACGGTTGCCGCTCCGCTCTTGGCCACGGCATCCACCGAGAATGTCCGGCAAGGCGCCTCGCCCCATCCTCGTAGCTGAGGAAAAATCTCCGTGAGGCAGCGAACCTGTGCCGAGCTCTCGCGCAAATAAAAAACCGGCTTGTCGATTTGGGGGTGCCGCAGGAGAAGGCGGGCCAGCTCGAATCCCGCATAGCCCGTGGCTCCGACGACGGCGACCCGTCGCGGGTCGCTCATCGGAGCAGCTCCTCAATGCGCTTTTGCACCGCGCCGCGGGCCCTGGGCGTGGACGCAATAATAAGTACGGTGTCGTCGCCGGCGATGGTGCCTGCGACTTCCGGAAAATGCTCCGCGTCCACCGCAGCGGCCAGCGGCTGCGCGCCGCTGGGCGGCGTCTTCAGCACCAGCATGTTTCCTGCGGGGCGGACGTCGGATAGGAACTCCTTCAATGCCCTGGCCAGGGCGGAAAGTGGAGTTGCTTCAGCTGCGGGCGCGGCGAGCGGCTTGTAGCCTGAGCCCGTCTTCACCAATCTTAGTTCACGGAGATCACGCGAGAGAGTGGCCTGGGTCACGGGTAACTTAATGTGCGCCAGGCGCTTTCGCAGCTCGTCCTGGCTCGAAATCGCGTCGCTGGTGACCAGTTTCAGGATTTGGCCCTGCCGATAGCGCTTCTGCGTGCTCACCGCGACTGCGAGATTATTCATACCTATGTATATTTATACGAGGCCCGCAAAGTGTCGTCAAGTGAAAAATATGATTTTTTCACAGGCCGTTTTCGACAGCTGGAAAGTTGAGGCAGCCGCGAGCGCAATGCTATCCTGCCGGTATGGATGGCCCTGATTCACCCGCGCCGCTTCCGAATTCCGCGGCAGCCTCTTTCCAGGCATTGCTCGAGGTGGCCGAAGCGATTGCTTCGCACCTCGATCTGGGAGATCTGTTCCACGACCTTGCGAAAAGGCTTCACCGCATCGTGCATTTTGAGTATTTGAACCTGGTGCTGCATGACCCGGCTCGAAACGTGATGCGTCTGCACATCCTGGAAGCCACGCGCCCGACGCAATTTAAGCCTGGCTCGGAGATTCCCGTCGAATGGACTGCGGTCGGCCAGGTATTCGAATCGCAAAAACCGCTGGTGGTAAATGACGTCGAACAGGAGACCCGCTTTCCGAGGATGCGTGAGGTCATGCTCAGGGAAGGGATTGCGTCCGTTTGCATTTTGCCGTTGACCACTGCGCAGCATCCCCTCGGCTGCCTGGGCTTCGGGCGCGGCCCGGGGAAGCCGTACTCGGACGGTGAAGTCGAATTCATGCGCCAGGTGGCGCGCCAGGTAGCCGTCGCGGTGGATAACGCGCTGAACTTCGAGCGCGCGCAGCAATATCAGCAGCAGCTCGCGGAAGAACGCGACCGGCTTCGCGTCCTGCTGGACGTCAACAACGCGGTCATGTCCAATCTGGACTCCAAAACATTGTTCTCGGCCATTGCTGCCTCGCTGCGACGGGTCTTGCATCACGATTCCACTAGCCTTGCTCTGCATGACCCCGCTCGAAACATGTTGCGTATTCAGGCTCTCGATTTTCCGGAAGGCCGCGGTCATATCCGCGAAGAGATGGAGGGGCCGGTGGGGAACAGCCCCGCTGGGGTTTGCTTCACTCAACGGAAGCCGCTCATGATACGCGCCGAAGAATTTGCGAACTACCGCCCGGAAACGGCGCAGATTTTGGAAGCAGAAGGGGTCCGCTCGCTCTGTTGCGTACCGCTTATCACCCGATCCCGTGTCCTCGGCACACTGACCGTGGCCAGCCGTCAGGACGGCGCGTTCTCCCAACGCGACTTGGATCTCCTGGTTCAAGTGGCCAATCAAGTCGCCATCGCCGTGGAAAACGCCCTCGCATTCGGAGAGATCGCCCGGTTAAAGAACAAACTCACTGAAGAAAAGCTTTATTTGGAAGATGAAATCCGCACCGAGTTGAACTTTGAGGAGATCATCGGTGAAAGTTCCGTCCTCAAGAATATTTTGAAACAGATCGAGACCGTCGCTCCCACGGAATCCACTGTCCTCATCCATGGAGAAACGGGCACAGGAAAGGAGCTAATCGCCCGCGCGATTCACAATTTGAGCACGCGTCGCGAGCGCACCTTCGTCAAAATCAATTGCGCGGCGATCCCCACGGGCCTGCTGGAGTCGGAATTATTTGGCCATGAGCGCGGCGCCTTCACCGGGGCCATCGCTCAGAAAATCGGGCGATTCGAGCTCGCCGACCGCGGCACAATATTTCTCGATGAGGTCGGCGACATCCCGCTCGAGCTCCAGCCCAAACTTTTGCGCGTCCTCCAGGAACAGGAATTCGAGCGCCTCGGCGGAACTCACACGACTCACGTGGATGTCCGCTTGGTCGCCGCCACAAACCGCGATCTCGTCCAAATGGTCGCAGAGCGCCAGTTCCGCAGCGACCTTTTTTACCGGTTAAACGTTTTTCCCGTGCAGATGCCGCCGTTGCGCCAGCGCCGCGAAGACATTCCCATGCTGGTCCGTTATTTTGCCCAAAAATATTCCCGCCAGATGAAGCGTTCCGTGGATTCCATTCCCGCGGAAACCATGACTGTGCTGACCAATTACCACTGGCCCGGAAATATCCGCGAATTGGAGAACCTCATCGAGCGTGCCGTGATTCTTTCCCGTGGCACGGTTCTTGAAGTCCCGCTGGCCGAGCTTCGCCAATCTACTTCGCATCCCACTGTCTCGCCGCATACACTGGAAGCGGCCGAACGCGAACATATCCTCCGGGCGCTTCACGAAACTGGCTGGATCCTGGCCGGCCCCAATGGAGCTGCCGCCCGGCTTGGCATGAAGCGCACCACGCTTCAGTCCCGAATGCAGAAACTACGGATTCAACGCCCCTCACTCGCCCATCACTAGGTAGGACTTCCCAAGGCATATAGTTAAATGCCGAAATATCGGCATGTGCCGAATAGTCGGCATGACACCACAAATTGAAACACATATTTCGTGTCCATAGTTATCGTAAGATGCTCAAATTAAATAGCTTAACAGATATTTCACTCGCTGAATCCTTTGGCCGCCGGAATGCCTCCAATCAACATGCCTCAAGACCAAAAGGAATCAATGCTTAAGATTACAGTTAGTCGGCATAGCGATGAAAAGACCCTGATTCTTGAGGGCAAATTAATTGGGGCATGGGTGTCCGAAGTTGATTCCTCCTGGATGGCCGAAAGTAGCGGCGGTCAGCCGGTCCGCGTGGATCTGGCTGGCGTTACATTCATTGATGCCGATGGCAAAGCATTGCTCCGTCGCCTCCATCGCGAAGGGGCAACGCTGCTGGGCAACGGTTGTTTGACGAAAGCGATCATAGCCGAAGTTTCCGGCAGAGTGGGCAACACAACCACGGAAGATAAATCGTCGAACCGCGCACAGAATGCTATCAAGCCCGCGGTGATTGCCGTA
This sequence comes from Candidatus Limnocylindrales bacterium, assembly GCA_035604795.1. GTDB lineage: Bacteria > Acidobacteriota > Terriglobia > Acidiferrales > UBA7541 > DASTCZ01. Next base: position 3,671 of record DATNHU010000128.1, on the reverse strand, counting down.
TTCTTTTTCCTGTTTGCTGGCAACCATCTCGCCCTAGCAGAGGAAAAACCAACACTCCAATTGACGCTGCACGACGCTGTGGTGCTGGCGCTCAAGCAGAATCCGCAGGTACAGATCGGCGTTTTGCAGACGGCCGAAAGCCGACAGGATCAAAACATCGCGCGGGCGGATTTGCTCCCGCAGGCGCAGCTTAACACCTCGATTTCGGTTGTTCGCGCAAACATTGAAACCAATTTCGGAAAGTCTCTTCCGGGAGTCGCCGAGCACCTTGGCCCCTTCGAAGTTTTCACCACTGGCCCTCAATTCAACGTGCCGGTTTTGGATTTAACTCTTTGGAGCCGTTACGCGGCCTCTAAAGAAAATGCTTCTTCGGCGCGTGCGGACCTGCAATCGGCGCGTGAGCAGATGACGTTGCTGACCGTTTCGCAGTATCTGGGAGCTTTGCGCGCCGCGGCGGAGGTTCATTCCGCGGAATCGAGAGTTTCGCTGGCGCAGGCGCTTTATGACCAGGCCGCCGACCTGCAAAAAAATGGAGTAGGTACGGGGATCGATACGTTGCGAGCGAACGTGGAATTGCAAAACGAAACGCAGCGCCTGATTGTCGCGCGTACACAGCACCAGGTGGCCATCTTCGGGCTCGCACGGCTGCTCAACCTGGATCCCCACCAGGCGGTCGAACTCACCGACGAGGTAAGCTTTTTTCAAACCCCTGAGTTCGTTATCGCTGGGACCGTCGAAAGCGCTTATCAGGCCAGGCCCGAGTTGCAACAGGTGGAGGCCAGCCTTCGCGCCGCTGCCGCCACCAAACGCGCCGCCAGCCAATCTCGGCTTCCCGTAGTTCAAGCCAGCGGCAACTGGCAATACCAGGGACTCTCCATAAATACGGGCATTCCTGTTTATGAGTATCAGGTGGGAATGAATCTGCCGCTTTTCACCGGCGGCCGCATCCACGCTGAAATCGTGCTCACGGATCTGGAAGTCCAGAAACTCGAGCAGCGCCGCGCGGACCTGCGCGACGAAATCGCGCTTGAGGTGAAGACCGCCTTCGCTCAGCTGGATTCGTCAAGACATCAAGTGGAAGTCGCGAACCTCGGTGTGCAATTGGCTCAGGAGGAAGTTACGCAGGCTCGCGATCGATTCACCGCAGGCGTAGCGAACAACATTGAAGTCATTCAGGCGCAAGATGCGCTGGCCCGTGCCAACGACAATCAAATCGCCGCGCTTTACGAGTACAACCAGTCACGCGCCGATCTGGCGCACGCGGTTGGGCAGATGGAATCGCTCTATACGAAATAGTGGAATGCTGAATAAGGGTGGAGACATGCCAGGCAACATCAGTGAACTTGAAAAAGAATTGACGCCGGAAGTCAGCGAAGTTCATCCCGCTTCAACACCTGCACCGGGTATGGCGGTGCGCGCGGGCCTATGGTCACGTCCGGGTTTCCGGCGTGCGGTACTGGGTGGCGGAGCAATCCTGGTGGCGGCCGCGCTGGGTTCCTATTGGTATTTCGGCGGACGCGAGTCCACCGACGATGCACAGGTGGACGGCCACTTGAATCCAGTATCCGCAAAAATTTCCGGCAATGTGCTCGATGTTTCCGTGGAAGACAACCAACCGGTAAAAGCCGGACAGGTGCTGGTAAAAATCGATCCGCGCGATCTGCAGGCGCGTGTGGACCAGACGCGCGCCGCGCTCGATTTGGCCGTGGCGCAGGCGGCCGCGGCAAACGTCAATATTCCGCTGACACAGGAAGTCACCCTAAGCGGCACCTCCACCGCATCGGCTGATTTGCAAAGCGCGCTTGCCGACCAAACTGCCGCGGACCAGACCTATCGAACTGCCACCACGTCAGATCTCGCTTATGCCCGCGCACAGGTGGCAAAACAACAAGCAACCTTCGATCGCGCGCAATCTGACCTCGAGCGCATGAAACCGCTTGCGGCCAAGGCCGAAATCTCACAGCAGCAATTGGACGGATACGTGGCCGCGGCGGCAGTCGCGCAGGGCGACTTGGAGTCCGCGAAACAGCGCCTCGTTCAAGCCGAACAGAACGTCTCCATCGCCAAAGCGAAGCTTGAAGGCGCAAACGCTCGGGTAGCGCAGGCTCAGGCCGGTATAGTTACGGCCAAGGCCAACCTCAAGCAAGTGGGCGTTCGCTCCGCAAATGCCGCTGCCGCGGTAGCCGGAATCGCTCAGGCGAAAGCAAATCTCGCCGCAGCCGAACTGCAGTTGAGCTACGCCACGATCGTCGCTCCTGTGGACGGCGTGGTCACGAACAAATCCGTCGAAGTGGGCCAGGTTATCGATCCAGGTCAGGGTCTGCTGATCCTGGTTCCGCTGCAAGACATCTGGGTCACCGCCAATTTCAAGGAAACGCAACTCGCGGGCGTGCGCGCCGGTCAGCCCGCAAGAGTTCAAGTGGATATGTACGGCCAGACTTTCACTGGGCATGTTGATTCGGTAGCGGGAGCCACCGGTTCGCGCTTGAGCTTGCTTCCGCCCGAAAACGCCACCGGCAATTACGTGAAGGTGGTGCAGCGAATTCCGGTGAAGATCGTCCTCGATCCGATTCCGCCCGACAAGGCCATTCTGCGCCCGGGCATGAACGTGAGCGCGACGATCTTGACTCGCTGATTTCACGCGCTATTCGCACGCGCAAAAGTTTTTATCGACCCTTCAATGCAATCGTGAATGAAGGGCCTACTGTAACGGGGAGGGGAACATGGCAACCATAGTTCAGTCTCTTAATCAGATCGGGCAACGAGAAATACCGGACCAGAACAAGCTGATCCGCCGCGCTACCAAAGGGGATGCGTCCGCATTTGAAGCGCTTTATTCTCCACACAGCCGCGCGCTTTTCCAGACCGCTCTGCGCATGCTGGGCAACGCGGAAGACGCCGAAGACGCTCTGCAGGAGGGTCTGCTCGCGGCCTATCGCAACTTGAAGCGTTTTGAGGGGCGTTCGCAATTTTCCACCTGGCTCACCCGCATTGTGATCAACGCCGCACTCATGCGACTGCGAAGCAAACGCTCGCGCCCGGCCATTTCCCTTGATCAATGGCCCGAGGAAGAAAACGCGCTGCCGCCGGAGGAGCGTTTCCCTGCCACGGATCCCAGCCCGGAGGAAATTTGCGCCGGCCGCGAACTCCGCGACTTGGTGGAAGCGAATCTCGGCGAACTTTCACCGGTTCTTCGCGACGCCTTCCTGCTTCGCGAAAGCCAAGGACTATCCACCACGGAAGCTGCCCGCGCTCTCGGAGTTTCCGAGAACACCTTGAAAGCTCGGCTCTGGCGTGCTCGTCAACAATTGGCGGAGCGTCTGGCGCCGCTTCTCCGCCGTGGCCGTGGTCCGGCCACACGTCTGGCGATGGCCACCAGCTCCGGCTCCTGATATCGCCAATCTCCTCCCGAGGGCATGCGGCCAGCATGCCCGAAGGATCTGTGTGCCAATCCCGCCCGGCGGTATACTCGTCCCTTCCTTCGATGGAGTAACTAACCATCCTCCGGAGGTCTAAATGGAAATTGGATTTATTGGTCTCGGGAATATGGGACGCGCCATGGCGGGCAACGTGCTTCAGGCCGGCCACACCGTAAACGTCTGGAACCGCACTCGCGCACGCGCGGATGAGTTACAACGCCGAGGCGCGCGTGTGGCCGCGTCACCCGGTGA
>DATNHU010000127.1:0-8064 GCA_035604795.1 Candidatus Limnocylindrales bacterium | reverse complement strand
AACCTTTATCCTTATCTAACCGGGCAGGAGTATCTGGACATGGTCGGGACGTTGCGAGCGATGCCCGCGAAGCGCACGGAGCAGACCATTGAGCGCCTCCTGCAGCTCTTTTCCTTGTGGTCCCATCGCGACGTAACCTTGGGTTCCTATTCCAAGGGCATGCGCCAGCGCATTCTGCTGATCGCCGCGCTCATGGACAATCCCGAAATTCTCATTTTGGATGAGCCGCTTTCCGGCTTGGACGTGACCTCCATGCTCATCATCAGAAATTTGCTGCAGGAGCTGACTGCCAGAGGGAAATCGGTTTTCTACTGCTCGCACATCCTGGAGGTGGTGGAAAAAGTTTGTTCGCACTTGATGATCCTCAGAAAAGGCCAGGTCATCGCGCAGGGCGCAACGGCTGAAGTGATCGAGAAGATGGGAAAATCCACTCTGGAAGGCGCGTTCGTTCACGTCGTGGAAGATCAAGACGTGGCGCAAATTGCCTGTGACATCGCCAGCGTCGTGACCTCCACATGATCGGCCGAATGACACTGGCTTTAAAAAAGAAGCGTGAGGCTTTCGCGCGGACTCCCTACGGGCGCCTTCAACGCTTGTTCGTCGAGCGCATGTTTCAGGGAGGCGGCGAACCCGGCTCGGATGGATTGGAAATGGGGACCGGGGCAATCGTCGTCCTGCTGGCAATGCCGGGCGCTGTGGCGTCCTTCCTGTTGTTCCCAAAGTATGGCTCGCTCTTCCATTGGATGCTGGGTATCCGGAACTTGGATCCGTTTAAGGCTGCGATGGCGGATGAGTATTTCTTCGTCGTGCTCTCAGTCACCGTTGCCGGCGCCGCTGCATTGTGGCGCTGGGACAATATTTTTCTGGACCGACGCGACTACTTCAATCTGGTGCCCCTTCCGATTTCCCTGCGAAGCATTTTCATGGCGAATTTGTGCGCCGTCCTTCTTATTTCGGCGGTATTCACAATCGTGGTTAATGCTGCATCGCTCTTCTTGTTCCCAGCCACGGTCATGGGCGGTGATAAGAGCGCGCTCATTTTCCGCTTTGCAGCCGGCCATGCCGCGGCAGTTCTTCTGGCGGGCGCGTTTAGCTGCTTTGCGGTATTTGCGGTGTCGGGAGTTCTGATGTCCGTGCTGCCCGCGGCCGTTTTTCGCCGCGTCTCCCTCATCGTGCGATTCCTGATTGCGGTGGTCCTTCTGGGTCTGCTGGGGAGCAGCTTGGCCGTGCCTCAAATGATCGAAAACATGGGCCGCGGACCGCTCCATCAATTGAAGTTCTTGCCGCCGGTTTCATTTCTGGGGGTGGCGCAATCCATTTGGGGGCGGGGTGGGGACGCGGACACCGCGCAAATGGCCCGTGCCGCGACCGGCGCGGTCGCTGGCGCTGTTTTGACCGCAATTCTCGCGTATGCCATCAGCTTCCGGCGGTCGTTTCTTCACATTCCGGAAGCTCGGGATGAGGGGCCGCTGCCGCGACCGAGAGTTCCGTGGTCGCCTTTTACTCCCGCGCTGAATCACATTCTTAAGACGCCGGCGCAACGCGCGGTTTATCGGTTTGCAGCGCGCACCCTCACCCGCAGCGAAGCACACCTTCAAATCTTGCTGGGATTTCTGGCCGTGGGCCTGGTCGCCGCGGCGGTCTTTCTTTCGTCGGCGGCCAACCCGCGCGCGATCCTTTCAGGCACTGTGCCCCCGCCCGAATTCCTCGCCGTCCCCTTTGCATTGAGCTATTGCATGGTGATCGGAACCCGTCTTGCATTTGAGATGCCGGCGAGCCTGAAGGCGAATTGGATTTTCCGGTATTCGCTGGTGGGAATCAGCGATGAGGGCAGAGCCATCGCCAGGTGCGTGCTTCTTGTTTTTTCCTTGTCCTGGATCGCGCCGGCAACCTTCGTCGTTACCGCAGCCTACTGGGGACCAAAAATCGCCACACTGCATGCCGGTGCGGTAATCCTGGCTACCGCCGCGTTGGTCGAAGCCCTGCTGGCAATTTACCGCAAGGTTCCATTCACCTGCCCGCCGCCATCGTTCAAGAGAAATGCGGGTCTGGTGGTCATCGCTTACCTGTTCGGTTTCTACTTCTTCACTAGTTCCCTGCCCCGGCTCGACGGTTGGTCACTATTGCAGCCATGGAGAGCCGGATGGTTTGCGTTTCTGCTGGCCATCGTCGTCGTGGCCATTCACTTCTATCGTAAACAAATGCTGGGCATGGACAAGAATTTGATCTTTGAAGAAGTCCCGGTCTCTGAATTGTAGCGATTCGTCCGCCGGGTGCCCCGTCCTCAGTTTCCGAGGGCGAGGTTTTGGTTTTTCCTTGAGGTTGACTTAAAAGATAAAAGTCCGGCGGTCGCCGCCGATAAACCCACATGCACCGTATTCTTTCACGGTGCATGTGGCCCCGGCTTCCACCGGATTTTTCATGCCTCACATTCGAATGTCGCAATGAGGTTAGTCCCGGCTCGACAGCATTCGAACAAGAACAAGTAGCGTAATCCACTTGCTCCAACAATATTTTTTCAGGTTTCCTCAAATTTCTATTGACACTAATTACCTCAGTTGCTAACTTGAATTGAAAATCCGGCCTCCAGTTCGACCAACGCCGATACGTTCAGTAGTGCCCCGTGAAACTTCGCACGACCGCTTGAAATGGCCAGGAACTCGAATGTAATGAGGAAGTTAAGCGCGGATACCGTAAGTCCTTTTGAATGATATTCATTGGACGATTGATGCCCGCAAGCCTTTTGTTTTGATATTCATAGCGAAACGATGGGGGAGGGGTGGGGGTAACCTCTCAGTTAACGGCAAATCGTAGTTGTTCTGAGCTATGATTCATCGCCATGTGGAAACGAATCGTCATTTTCGTACTTCTTTGCATCGTGTCAATCGGCGCGCTGGCGCTGGCCGCGCAGAATTTCACCGACGTAAAGCCCAAGCCGCAACAGGTCGCCTGGCAAGATTTGGAAATTGGAGTCCTCGTTCACTTCGGACCCAACACTTTTATGAATCGCGAATGGGGAGACGGCACCGCCGATCCGAAAGTTTTCAACCCCGCGCAATTCGATCCCGAGCAGTGGGTGCGCGCCGCGAAATCGGCGGGAGCAAATTATCTGGTGTTTGTCGCCAAGCACCACGACGGATTCAATCTGTGGCCGAGCGGAGAAACCGATTACGGAGTGAAATCAAGTCCCTGGCGCGGCGGCCATGGAGACGCGGTGCGTGAAGTGGCCAACGCGGCGCGAAACAATGGAATGAAGTTCGGGCTGTACCTTTCTCCCTGGGATCGCCACGAGCCTTTTTACAAGGACAACAAGCAGTATGACGATTTTTACATGAAGCAGCTGGTCGAGCTGGCCACACGCTACGGCGAGCTCACCGAATTCTGGCTCGATGGCGCGGGCAGCGAAGGCCACGTTTACGATTTTGACCGCTACGTTGAGCAGTTGCGCGTCTATCAACCAAACCCTCTGATATTCGCCGACGCGGCGTTGCTGAAATATGGCGATATCCGCTGGGTGGGAAATGAAAGCGGAGTCGCATCCGAAGAAAACTGGAACGTGCTTGATTTGCACGGCTATCTGCGTTGGCGTCCCGCGGAGGCCGACACGCCTCTGCGCAAGGACCACTGGTTCTGGCATCCCAACGACGAGAAGAGCGTGAAATCCGCGGCGGAGTTGCTGGACACTTACGAAAAAACCGTGGGCCGCGGCGCGCAGCTCATGATCGGCATCGCGCCCGATGATCGCGGCCTGCTGCCCGATTCCGATGTCGCGCGTCTCGCTGAATTTGGAGCGGTTGTTCGCTCGATCTATGGCCCGGACAAAAATCTGGCCCGACGCGCGAAAGTGTCACCCGCTCTCGCCGCCGCGATTGATGGCGATCCCGATACTTTTTGGAGCGCGCCCGCGGATTCACGATCCGCCACCCTCGAGATCACCTTCGATGCGCCGATCACCTTCGATCGCGCGGTCACCATGGAATGGCTCAATGACGGCCAGCATATCGAGAAATATGCAATTGAGGCGCTGGTGGACAACAAATGGATCACTCTCTATACCGGAACCTCCATCGGCCACAAGAAAATAGACAAGTTTCCGCGCACCACGGCAACACGAGTACGCCTCGCTATTCTTTCCTCGGCAGGGCCAATTAGCATCCGCGAATTTCAGCTTTTCGATGGAGCCGCGGCGGAGGCAGAAATAAAGAACCACTAACCTTGAGCGACATTTTTGAAAGGAGTATCGAAATTCCTGTTAATGGGACCCGGAAGCCCGCGCGGTCACTGGTGATCCTTGGCGAATCGCGTCGGTGGCGCGCAGCACGACCAAGTCGCCGTCATTCAACGCGCCAAGGACTTCGACCAGCGGGCCGGCCGATGACGTGATATTCGCGCCGGTCTTCACGTCCACCCACTCGGCCTTGCCTGCCTTGGGCCCACTGCTTGTCAGCCGGATAACGAATGTTCTTTCCTGGTTGGTGCTGACTGCGGAGGGTGGCACGAAGTGGCTGGGGGATGAGCGTCGAATGGGCCACTGCACCTGGCAATAAGTCCCAGGCGTCAGTTTCCCGCCAACGTTGGCGACTTCCAGTTCCACGGGCATGGTGCGCGTCTTGGGGTCAATCGCGCGGGAATTGCGAGCCACTGGCGCTTGAAAAACTTCAGTTGGATAAGCGGGCACCGTGAATTTGATTTGCGCGCCCGCGGGCACATCCGCCACAGCCGCATCGGGTACGGGCACGACCAGCCGGAGTCGGCCGAGCGTTTCAATGCGCAGCATCGGCGCAGCGCCGCCTGCTCCGCTTGCCGGACCAACCAGCGCGCCGGGATGAACATTTCGTTCCGTCACCTGCCCTTCAAACGGAGCCGTAATGCGCAAATAGAGTTCCAACTGCGCCACAGAATCAAGAGCGCCCTTTGCGGCGGCGATGCTGCCTTCCAGAGAGGTTGCAATCGCGCGATCGGCGTCGGCCGTCTTGGCCGCAATCTGCAAATCATTTCCGGCGACGACGCCCGGAGTTTTTGCGGCTTCAGCGAGCTTGTCGTAAGTTCCCTGATCCGCAGCCAGCTTGGCCTGGGCGGCGGCGAGTTGCGATTGCGCGCTTTGCAATTTCGATTGGGCTTCCGCCCGCTGCGCCACCAGCTCCGGCGCTTCGAGCTGGGCGATCAGCTCACCCGGTTTCACGCGTGAACCGCGGTCCACGCCGATCCATTTCACGTATCCGGTGACTTTCGGATAGATATCCACTGTCTCGTAAGGTACGAGCTCACCGGGCAAGTTCTGAACGGAATCGAGCTTCTGAGTGGTCACTTTGACGACATCCACTTCGACCGCGGCGTTGCTTGTTTGCGCGCTGACGGTTTGTGCTGTGCCGCTTTCCGAGTTGCACGCGAAGGCAAATCCCGCGGCGCAGATGGCCGAAGCGACCAGAGTAATTGTTAGTTTCGCGCGAATTGTTGATCTCATTGAAGTGCTCCGCTCACTTGCCACCTCCATCTGCGTATGCGCTCTCGGCGTCATCCGGATCCAGCGAAACTGAGACAATGCTTCTGCCGCCCTGCACCATGGCGAAAACCAGCGGAAGAATCGTAAGCGTCGCAAACGTGGCGAACACCAGCCCGCCTATCACGGCGCGCCCGAGCGGCGCGGTTGCTTCCGCGCCTTCGCCCAGCGCCAGTGCCAGGGGAATCATGCCTGCAGTCATCGCCAGGCTGGTCATCAGCACAGGACGCAGCCGCGTTTTCGCCGCGCGCACGGCCGCATCTGAGGCCGAGGCCCCTTCGCGGCGATATCCTTCGGCGAACGTCACCAGCAGAATGGCATTCGCCAGCGCAACGCCGATCGCGAGAATCGCACCCATGAAAGATTGCACGTTGAGCGTAGTTCCAGTGACGAGAAGGCCAAGAATCACTCCGCAGATAACAATCGGAACCGTGCTCACGACGACAAAGGAGAGACGCATGGACTCGAAATTGGCGGACAACAATAGGAATACGACTAGCACGGCAACGAGCAATCCAATTCCAAGATTGGTGAGAGTTTCGCGCATGGGCGCGATTTGTCCACGCTCCTGCACGGTGACACCGCGCGGCGGAGCTCCGGCCCGCGCGATGGCCTGATCAATTTCACCGGCTGCGCGGCCCAGGTCGGCTCCGGCCAGGTTCGCGGAAAGGGAAACCATGAATTGGCCGTTTACTCGGTCGTATTCACCAATCACGCTCCCGTAACTCACTCGCGCCACGTCTCCCACCAGTGGATGCGGCGCGCCTCCCGGAGTCACGGGAACCGTCTGCACATCTTCGGCGGAATTCACCCGGGGCTGTGGGATTTGCACTTGTACCTGGTAGGAGACACCGGTGCGCGGGTCGGCCCAGTAATTTGGCGTAACGAACCTGCTCGATGAAGTTGCGGCCACCAAAGATCGCCCCACATCCTCGACGGTGACGCCCATCTGCCCGGCCAGCACGCGGTTCACATTCACATCAATGCTTGGATAATCGAGAGGCTGCTCGTACTGCAAATCGCGCAGGACTGAAATTTGCGCAAGCTCGGAGCGTACTTTTTCCGCGTAGCCCCGGACGGTTGGCAGGTCGCTGCCCATTATCGCAACTTCGGCTACTGTGGGCGCGCCGAAATTCATGATTTGACCGACGATGTCACCCGCCTGAAAGGAAAACAGGCAACCGGGATATTTTTGCGGGAGCGATTGGCGCAATTGCTCTTCGAGATCGTCCACACGAATATTCGCTTCGGGCTTGAGCGACACGTTGATGACTGCGTCCTGCGGCCCACTAGTCCAAAGATAGACGGTATTAATGGGATAGCTCGAGCCTTGGAGTCCCACATAACCCAGAGTTATCGCAACGTTTCCAGGGCCCGCCGCGCGCCCAATGTCGTCGAGCACGCCGGTAACAAGTTGTTCGGTTGCAGGAACGCGAGTGCCTACCGGTGCGCGGAAGTGAAGTTGAAATTGCCCCGCCGTGGCGCGCGGGAACAGCTCGCGTCCTATGCGCGGGCCAAGCAGCCCAATGATGGCCGCCGCGACCACCACATATGCCGCAACAACTAGCCAGCGGGCACGCATCGCTCGATCCAGAACGCCTCCCAATCGTCGGCGCACGCGTTCTAGCCGCGAGTTTTCTTCTGATTCCTGTTTCACTTTCAAAATCCAGACACACATGACGGGCACAAGCGACCCGGAAAGCAAATAGGAGGCGACCATCGCGAATCCGACGGCCAGAGAAAGCGGGACGAAAAGCGATTTCGCCACGCCCGTCATGAAAAACGAGGGCACAAATACTGCAAGGATGCAAACCATGGACAGAAACCGCGGAATGACCGTTTTCCGGGTGGCATTCACCACGGCGCGGGCCCTGGAGCCCACCAGCAGAAGATTGACGTGAATATTTTCAATCTCCACGGTAGCTTCGTCCACCAGCACACCCACCGCCAGCGCAAGCCCGCCAAGGGTCATGATGTTGATGGTCTGTCCCGCAGCCCATAGTGCGACCACAGCGCTGAGCAGCGCGATGGGGATGGTAGTGATGACAATCAAGGAGCTGCGCCAGTCGCTCAGGAAAATAAGCACCATCAATCCGACCAGAGCGGCGCCCAACAATCCTTCGCGAATAACCGAAGTCAATGCGCCCTTTACATAACTCGACTGGTCAAATTCATAAGTGATGTCAATATCCGGAGGCACCAGTGATTTGAATCGCTCGAGATTGCGTTTCACGTCGGCGACAACTGAAAGGGTGGAGAATGCTGGGCGCTTGGTGACCGGGATGTAGACGGAGCGCCGGCCATTGACGAGTGCGTAGCCAGCCAGAATATCGGTCGAATCATCCACCGTGCCCACGTCCCGCACGAAAACAGTTGGACCGGCGCCGATGCGGACGGGCAGATCGAGCAGCTCCTTGTAGTCGGGCACAACCGAGTTCATGGGCACAATGCGTTGCTGGTCGCCCATCTGCACACTGCCGGCAGGCATGATGATGTTGCCCGAGGAGAGAGCCTTCACCACTTCATCCGGCGACATGTTGTACGCGCGCAACTTATCGGGATTC
>DATNHU010000126.1:0-5562 GCA_035604795.1 Candidatus Limnocylindrales bacterium | reverse complement strand
ATGAATTTCACGGTGCCGTCTTTCTGTGATTCCTCTTTCACACCGTGATATTTCTCGCTCCAGTATTTGTTGTAAACGTTGTTTTCGTGGTTGCCGGACTCCGACCAAGCCACTTTGAAGAGGTCGGGATATTCGAGCATGGCTGCGGCGCTCATAAACCCGCCGCCGCTGTGGCCCCAGATTCCCACGCGATTGATATCAATATAAGGATGGAGATCGGCGAGCTGCTCTGCAGCGGTTTTCTTGTCGGCGAGACCGTAATCGCGCAAGTTCCCGTAGCCAAAAGTTTCATACCAGCGATCGCGGTTGGGATTGCCGCCTCGATTGCCGACTTCAACTACGATGATGCCGAGTTGAGCGAGGGTGATATTCGCTCCAACGGCTCCGCCGCGAGGGGTGAAGGCCTTGGTGACGCTTTCGGTCTGCGGGCCGGGGTAAACATATTCGACCAGCGGGTATCTTTTATTGGGATCGAAATCGAATGGCTTGTACATCACGCCATAGATGTCGGTAATGCCGTCGTCGGCTTTGATGCGGAAGGTCTCTGGATATTTGAAGCCAGCTTGCAGGAGACGGCGGACATCGGCGGTCTCCAATTCCGCGACCTGGGCACCGGTGTTGTCGTAAAGAACGGATTTCGGCGCGGTGTCCACGCGTGAAAAAGTGTCGATGAAATATTTCCCGTTGTCGGATTCGGTGAAGGCGTGATCAAAATTTCCCGGAGAGAGAAGTTTCAGGCCGGAGCCATCGAAATTGACCCGATAAAGGTGCAAGTAATAAGGGTCTTCGTCCGGCTCGCGGCCGTTGGCGGTAAAATACATGACACGCGCTTTGTCGTCGAGAGTAAGGATGGCGTCGGCCATGTACTCGCCGGAGGTGATCTGGTTTTTGAGCTTGCCCCCGCCATCATAAAGATAGTAATGGCCCCAGCCGTCGCGTTCCGACCACCAGAACAGTTCCGCACCGTTGTTGACCTGGCGCAGTGGCTTCACGTCGATGTATACGTTGGCGCGCTCTTCGATGAGCGTTTTTGATGCGCCCGAAGAAGTGTCCGCGACACAGACATCCACACGATGCAGGTCGCGGCTGGTGCGGACGTAATAAAGTTTGTCGGAGTTGTCGGCGAGCCAGATGGGCGTGACGCCTCCGAACATCCCTCCGCCGCCCCCCTGGCCGACTCCCTGATCTTCGCGCATCTGCTCGCGCATCTTATTGGTGACGCGATCTGTGGCCACGGCGACAGTCTGGTCCTTGAAGCCTTCGGTCTTAATGGTCACGCGTGCTTTAGAAGCCACGTCAAAAACATAAGTTTCGTACTGCGGCACATTTTCTTCACCAGGCATGGCGTAGCGGTAGGATTCGAGAATGGGCCGCGGATTAGAGAGCGTGTGGATGACCCAGAGATCAGCGACCTTGCGCTCGTCGGCACGGGTGGTGCTGAATTTCTTGGAGTCTTTGGACCATTGCACGCCGATTGCCGGCGTTCGGGGACCCAGTTTATTCTTATCATCCTTCTGGTCGCGCTTGAGCATCTGCTGCTCTTCATCGAGGAGGACACGCGCGTAACTGAAGTATTCCTCGCCGTCGGTGGTAAGTTGCGTCTCGACTACAGACGTGTCACCCGGCTTCTTTTGCGCTTTCTTGTAATTATCCAAGTCCATCATGAAGAGGTTGTGGCCGCGCGCGAGCAGGATGATTTTTCCGTCGGGTGAAATGGAAGAGGCCCAACGCGAGCGTGGGGACGGGGCGTCATATTTGTCGAGGCGCGTTACTTTGCCGGAAGCTAGCTCCAGCTCGAAGTAAATTGTGCGCGTGGTTTCCGGAGGGGTTGGGTTCGCTCCAGCTGCACCGCCGCCACGCCGGCCGCCCTGACCGCGGCCGCCGCCTTGGGTTTGATCTGTTTGATTTTCAGTCTGATTCGTTTCGTCAGTCTTTTCTTCGGCTTTCTTTTCCTCGTTGGGGATTACAGCATCCTTGGAGACTTGCACATCAAACGTCAGGACGGTGTCTTTCTTGGCGAGCTTGACGTTGCGGATGGCCAGATGTTGAGAATCGTAAGGCAGTGCGGTAAGCAAAGAAAGTTGTCTGGCAACATTCGCGTTATCGAACATCAGCGACTTCGATTTCTTGAGCGGGTCCGCCACCCACCAGTGCATGCCGTCGGTGGTCTGATAGCTGTACCAGAACTTGTCGGAAGTCTCGAACCAGTGCGGAGTAATGGTAAGGTCGAACAGGAGTTTGCCGACCTTCGCCGAAGACCATTGCTCGGCAAGATCCCAATTGGGAACTACGGGCGCGGCGCGGCGCTCCTGCTCCTCACGCGATTGCGCACGACCGGTCTGAGTCAGCAAACCGACTATGATCCCTGAAGAAACGATAAGCATCACCAAGAAGTACGGCAACGCGAGACGGCGGCTACCTGAAGTACTCCGCGAAATGTGGCGAACCATAAGGTTACTTCCTCCCGAGCAAAACGCTCATGCAGCAATCTCGACTGAGATTGGTAAGGTCAGTTGGACGGCGGATGCAGACTCTATCGCGGAAGCGGGGTTTTCGCCAGACCCGAATTGAGGATTTTTACAGCTGGAAAGTATCTCGCTTCTGAAGAAGGGACCGCGCTTGAAGGCGTGAAAGCTATACGTTAAGGCGTTTCACGAAAACGGTTGGCGTCAAAAGTAAATTTGACCAAGCCATCGCGGTAGTCAATCTTGATGTCCAGAAACTTGAGCGCAGAAAAGCCAAGAATGCCGGACACTTCCGTCCCCATGGAATCGCTGATTGCGGTGGTATCAAATGCAATGATACCCAAAATGTCCTGCTGGATATTTCCGAAAGTCATGGTCACCGAGTCGCCACTGAAAACATTCTTCACTTTTCCGCTCAGGCCTTTGATTTCCATACCCGGATTCTCGGAAACACTCGTTACTTCCTTCGCGGCGGCGGGCGATATCGCGTTAATGCCGGCCCCTGTATCCAGCAAAAACAATTTTGCTGCCGATTTATTAACCCTGGTCTGGACTACCAGCTGCCTGTGAAATTGATAAACCGGCGTGTACGACTTCATCTCCGGCGCTACATAGCGATCATGCAATTGCAAGTCAGGCTGGGCGGCTGAATCCAGACTGGAAGGTTTAACGCGCTCGTTGGGGTAGGGGGGCAATTCGCTCAACCTCAACTTCTGATTCGGGAAATCAATGTCAACCAACGAGTTTGCGAACACGTCGGCGCCGATCAGGCCGTCATCCCCAACGACGGACGTTTTGTCGGAAACCTCCACGATGCAATTCTTAAATTCAAGGTCGCCAATCCTGATGGACCCTGCAACACTGTGGTAACCCTCCATCGGGTTCTTGTCGCCGATTCCGACAATTGTTGATTCACCGAGCTTCTTGAGGTTGGCTTTCTCGGCGATTTTGCGACTTATTAGAATCCCGGAAGCGCCTGTATCCAACAGCAGCCGCGCGGGGGCGCCTTCGACTTTCACATCCAGGCCGAAACCGCGGACAACATTGGCGGGTTCGAACAATGGGTGAAGAGCAATTTGAGATGACCTGACGCTCGGGGACACCGTGCAACCCGGGACATCGCGTGACAGCGCCTCTAGATAAAGCGATTCCAATTTCTCCGCGTCAGTCTTTGAAGATTGCGCCGGCGAGGAGTCGTCGGTCTTGGCTGGACCGGCAACCTGTTGGAGTTTGACCGCTGATCTTCTTCCTAGAATTCTAAACCGCTCAACCCGGATCTCAGGATCGTCAGGATCGAGCGCGAAGGCATTTTCAATCAGATCCTTTGCCTGTTTGTGGAAGGATGAAGCTTCGGAGATTCGTGCCATCCCCAGATAAGCCCGGGCGTTATCCGTTTGATCTTTAATGAGCGGGACGAATTCCTCTTCAGCTTCAGTCAGCTTCCCTTGCCGGAAATAGACTTCGCCAAGAGCGATGTGTGCATCGGCAAACTCCGGATTTATTTCCAAGGCTTTGGCCACGGCCGTACGTGCTTCCGCCACTCTCCCGAGCCTTAAAAGCGCGCGGGAAACTCCGACATAGCCCGGCGCCGGATGCGATTCAGCGGCGATGAGCGCATTGTATTCCGCCAGGGCTTCATCCAACTTGCCGGAGCGATAAAGATGCAGGGCGTCTTGAAAAGTAGGCGGCTCCGATGATTTTGCCGCGACCGGCTGCTGCGCCTGGGTGCAAACAGAGGGAGATAGCGAAGCGATGGCCATCAGGACTAGCAAAGTAGGTAGTCTTTGCCGCATGTTGACGGGAGGATAACATAGAAGCGAGGGCACCTAAAGAAGAGAAACGGAAAATGGATGATGTCGGAATGCGGGTAAAAAACACTCCATCGAATTCCACAGGTCGCCTAAAGCGACCTCAAGATTCGAGTGAGGATTCGATGTAGAATGAAATGCGCCCCAATTCTCCCTGGAGGTTTTCCGGATGAGCGCCACTCTGAAGAGTCCCCTGCAAGGTGAGGAAGTAAAATTAGTACAGGAAAAGGCGCGGCTGCTGCGCATCCATTCGTTGCGCGCCACCACGGCGGCGGGCTCCGGGCATCCGACCTCATGCCTTTCCGCGGCGGAACTGGTGGCGGCGACGTTTTTTCACGCCATGAAGTTTGATCCGGCGAATCCCAATGCGATTGGAGGCGACCGCTTCGTGCTTTCCAAAGGGCACGCCGCGCCGGTGCTCTATGCAGCGCTTGCGGAGAGCGGAGTGTTCCCCGTTTCCAGATTAATGACGCTGCGTCAGGTGTCCAGCGAACTCGAAGGCCACCCGACTCCGCTGATTCCCGGCGTGGACGCGGCGACCGGCTCGCTCGGGCAGGGACTATCTGTTGGAGCAGGGCTGGCGCTGGGCGCGAAGTTGGCAGGCTCTTCCGCGCGCGTGTATGTGCTGATGGGCGACGGTGAAATGGCCGAGGGACAGGTGTGGGAAGCGGCGGCATTTGCTGCGCACGCGGGCATCACCAATCTTGTGGCGATTGGCGATGTGAATGCGTTGGGGCAAAGCCAACGCACCATGTACAAACACGACATGGAAGTTTACCGGTTGAAATTTGAAGCCCAGGGTTGGCATGTGGAAGTAATTGATGGACACGATGCCGCGGTGGTGATGGCGGCGCTTGATAAGGCGCGCACGATCACCGGTCGCCCCACGGCAATTATGGCGCGCACTTTTAAAGGGCATGGAGTCAGTTTTCTGAACGACAAAGATGGCTGGCACGGCAAGCCGCTTTCACCCGAACAACTTGAGAAGGCGCTCGCGGAGTTGGGAACAATTCCGCCGATCCCTGCGGACCCGGGGAAATCGTATGCCCGCACTTCCCTTCCGGTGCCGCCGGATTTTCCAGCGCCGCCACCACCCGACTACAAACCGAGCGAACAGGCAGCCACAAGAGAAGCTTACGGAGTGGCGCTGCGCAAGCTGGGCGCGGTGAATCCCAAGGTTTATGCCGTGGATGGCGACGTGAAGAACTCGACATTCTCTGATGCGATTGAGAAGGACTCACCGGACCGGTTGATCGAAGGCTACATCGCGGAACAAAATATGGTTTCGT
>DATNHU010000125.1:0-3710 GCA_035604795.1 Candidatus Limnocylindrales bacterium | reverse complement strand
AGGAGCGCTGACTTTCTTCCCAGCACTTAGCCTGGGGCCCATTCTCGAGCACCTGTTGATGTCGGTCGGCAAGACTTTCTGAGGAAATATGGCAGAGAAGAAGAAATCGAAATCCATCTGGGACATGAAGATCGTGCGCCGCGCACTTTGGGATTCGCTGGTGAAACTGGATCCGCGGAACATGATGAAGAATCCTGTGATGTTCGTGGTCGAAGTTGGGAGCGTCGCCACCAGCATTCTGTTGGTTCGCGATGTGCTCCAGCATCAGGGAGCTTTCGGCTTCAACCTTCAGATCACGCTGTGGCTCTGGTTTACAGTCTTGTTTGCGAATTTTGCCGAAGCCATGGCGGAAGGCCGGGGCAAGGCGCAGGCTGACTCTCTGCGCAAGGCTCGTGCCGAGACGATTGCCAATCGTCTCCTGCCCGACGGAAAGACGGAACAGATCGCGAGTTCTAAGCTGCGCGCTGGCGACTTGGTGATGGTGATCGCTAGCGAGTTCATTCCCAGTGACGGTGAGATTCTCGAGGGCGTAGCTTCGGTGGACGAATCGGCAATCACGGGAGAATCCGCGCCTGTAATCCGCGAAGCCGGGGGCGACCGCTCAGCCGTAACTGGCGGCACGCGGGTGCTTTCAGACTGGCTGAAAATCAAGATCACATCCAATCCCGGCGAAACCTTTCTGGATCGCATGATCGCGCTGGTGGAAGGGGCCGAGCGCCAGAAGACTCCGAACGAAATCGCGCTGAACATTCTTCTGGCTGGTTTGACTATCATTTTTCTGCTCGCGGTTGTCACTCTGCAGCCGTTCGCGATTTACTCTGGGTCGCCCCAGACCGTATTCGTGCTGGTGTCATTGCTTGTATGTCTGATTCCCACAACCATTGGCGGACTTCTCTCCGCGATCGGAATCGCCGGGATGGACCGGTTGGTGCAACACAACGTCCTGGCAATGTCAGGCCGAGCGGTCGAGGCTGCTGGCGACGTCAACACCCTTTTACTCGACAAAACCGGGACCATCACGTTGGGAAACCGGCAGGCGTCGGAATTTGTTGCTGCACCTGGAATCACCGCAGCGCAGATGGCGGACGCAGCACAATTATCTTCGTTGGCGGATGAAACTCCGGAAGGCCGCTCCATCGTGGTGCTGGCCAAGGAACGCTACAGTCTTCGGGGCCGGGAATTAGGCTCGCACGAAGCCACATTCATTCCCTTCACCGCACAAACCCGCATGTCGGGCGTGGACATGGATGGCCGCGAGATTCGCAAGGGCGCGGTGGACGCCATCACAAAGTATCTCGCCCAGCATGGCACGATGCTTCCCAAGGAAATTCAAGCTGCTGTGGAGACCATCGCTCGCTCGGGGGGGACGCCGCTAGTGGTTGCTGAAAATCGTCGTGCTCTGGGCGTGATTCACCTCAAGGACATTGTGAAAGGTGGAATGCGCGAACGCTTCGATCAGCTTCGTGCCATGGGCATCAAGACCGTGATGATCACCGGAGACAATCCGCTGACCGCGGCCGCGATTGCGCGAGAAGCCGGGGTGGACG
The DNA here is from genome assembly GCA_035604795.1 of Candidatus Limnocylindrales bacterium. Lineage (GTDB taxonomy): Bacteria > Acidobacteriota > Terriglobia > Acidiferrales > UBA7541 > DASTCZ01. Next base: position 2,163 of record DATNHU010000125.1, on the reverse strand, counting down.
ACTTCCTCGCAGAGGCGACGCCGAAAGACAAAATGGATTTGATCCGGGGCGAGCAGAAGCAGGGCAAATTGGTCGCAATGACCGGCGATGGCACGAACGATGCCCCGGCGCTGGCGCAAGCCGACGTTGGCGTGGCCATGAATACCGGCACGCAGGCGGCAAAAGAAGCGGGCAACATGGTCGATCTCGATTCCAATCCGACCAAGCTCATCGAGATTGTGGAAATTGGCAAGCAACTGCTGATGACCCGTGGTGCTTTGACAACGTTTTCCATCGCCAATGATGTGGCCAAATACTTCGCCATCATTCCGGCGATGTTTGCAGCAACTTTTCCCGTGTTGAATACGCTGAATATTATGCAGCTCAAGACTCCGCAGTCGGCGATTTTGTCGGCGGTTATTTTCAACGCGCTGATCATTGTTGCTTTAATTCCGCTGGCGCTGCGCGGCGTGAAGTACCGGCCCATGGGAGCTGCTGTACTCCTGCGCCGCAATCTTTGGATCTACGGGGTTGGCGGCATCATTGTGCCGTTCGTGGGGATTAAGTTGATCGATATGCTCATCACGCGCGTAGGAATGGCCTGAGAGGTTTGTCATGAAAAAGAATCTAATGATTTCGGTGTTGATGACCTTGGCCACCACGGTTCTGCTGGGAATCGTTTATCCATTGGTCGTCACAGGACTGGCGCAATTGTTTTTCAAAGACAAAGCCAATGGCCAACTGATTATGCAAAACGGCAGAGTCGTGGGGTCGCGAATCATCGGCCAGGCATTCGTCGGTCCGGGCTATTTCCACTCTCGTCCTTCGGCCGCCGGAAACGGATACGACGGCGCGAATTCCAATGGCTCCCAACTCGGCCCAACTAATCAGCACTTGATCGATCGGGTGAATGCGGACGTAGCTACTAACCAGGCGGATAACCCGGGCCAACCCGTTCCCGTTGACTTGGTAACTACGTCGGCTTCCGGCCTTGACCCCGACATTTCTCCGGCAGCAGCGGAGTTTCAAGTTCCGAGGGTGGCGAAGCAGCGGGGAACGACTGAAGACCAAGTAATGCGCCTCGTCCAAGAGCACACCCAGTCGCGCCAGTTAGGCCTGCTTGGAGAGCCGCGAGTCAACGTTCTTGAGTTGAATCTGGATCTGGACGCAAAGTTTCCACGGAAGTAGCACCCGAATCACGTAGTCCCGGGCGCCTCGTCCGGGCTCGGTCAAAGACCCGGCACCACACGACAGAGCAAGAAAGTCGATGGAGGACGGGCGTCTCGCCCGGCCTCCATGAAATACAAGTTCGGTTGTGAATGCTAAACTTTCCATTGTGGCCCGTATTGCTCATCTGGAATGTACAAAATGTGGCGCGTCCATGGATGCCGATCGTCCACAGACAGTTTGCCCGAAAGACGGCGGCGTGCTCTATGTCCGATACAAGCTCGCCGCGCTGAAACCCAAATTCACGACTGCTTCGCTAGTCGGACGCGCTCCTACTATGTGGCGCTACGCCGAGGTTTTGCCGGAGGCAGTACCGGTCTCGCTGGGCGAGGGTTTTACCCCCATGCTGCCATCCCGCGAGTTTCCCAACGTGTATATAAAGGATGAAGGGCTCAATCCGACTGGTTCGTTCAAAGCTCGCGGCATGTCGGTTGCGGTCACGATGGCGAAGTCGTATGGCCTGAAGAAGCTGGCTGCTCCCTCGGCTGGAAACGCAGGCAGCGCCCTGGCAGCGTATGCGGCTGCGGCCGGGATTGAGGCCCACATCTTCATGCCCAAAGACGTGCCGCTCGCGAATCGCGTGGAGTGCGAGAGCTATGGGGCAAATGTCACATTAGTGGGCGGCCTGATCAGCGATTGTGCGCGCATGGTGGCTGAGAGAAAAGAGAAAGAAGGCTGGTTCGACGTGTCTACGCTGAAAGAACCGTTTCGGGTGGAAGGCAAGAAGACCATGGGCTACGAAGTGGCAGAACAATTGGGATGGAGGATGCCGCAAGGAATTATTTATCCCACGGGAGGCGGAGTCGGACTGATCGGGATGTGGAAGGCGTTTGAAGAGATGCAGGACTTGGGCTGGATCGGCGCCGAGCGCCCGCAGATGATTGCGGTCCAAGCAGCAGGATGCGCCCCGATTGCGAAAGCGTGGGATGATGCGACGCCTACCGCGGAATTCTGGTC
>DATNHU010000124.1:0-4075 GCA_035604795.1 Candidatus Limnocylindrales bacterium | reverse complement strand
AGAAGTGTTCGCAAGACCATGGACATGAAAAGCCGCCGCGCTGAAATTGACCGCCTCGAGAAGGATCTCGAGGACCTCCAGCGGATTTCCACGGGGGAAACACCCGTCCCTGACATTGCCCGTTTGCGCGATGAAGTCAATGAACTCAGGCGCGAGTTCTTCGCTAATCTCGGCGCTTGGCAGCGAACTCAGCTCGCGCGCCACGCGCAGCGACCCTACACGCTGGATTATGTCCGAATGTTGTTCACCGATTTCACCGAGTTGCACGGCGATCGCGCCTACGGCGATGACCCCGCTCTCGTTACCGGACTGGCAAAATTTCATAACAGGCCGGTCGCCATCATCGGCCATCAAAAGGGACGCGACACCAAGCAACGCCTGGTGCGTAACTTCGGCCAGGCAAAACCCGAGGGATATCGCAAAGCATTGCGGGTGATGCGCCTGGCTGCGAAATTCGGCCGGCCCATTTTCACTTTTGTGGATACCCCGGGCGCATACCCGGGCATTGACGCGGAAGAGCGAGGTCAGGCGGAAGCCATCGCGCACAACCTCCGGGAAATAGCGCGCCTGCCGGTACCCATTATCGTCACGATAACGGGTGAGGGAGGGTCAGGAGGGGCGCTGGGCATTGCTGTCGGCGACCGCGTTTTGCTGATGGAAAATTCTATCTACTCGGTCATTTCCCCCGAGGGGTGCGCTTCAATCTTGTGGCGCGATTCGGCCAAAGCAGAGACCGCTGCGGAAGCTCTGAAGATTACGGGTCACGATCTCATGGAGCTCGATTTGATTGATGGGATAGTTCCCGAGCCCGACGGCGGCGCACATGCCGACCATGAAGCTGCCGCCCGCCTGCTGGATCCCATGCTTCTTCTTGCGGTTGAGCAATTGTCGTCCATTCCCTTGACGGAGCTGCTCGACAAGCGTTACCAGCGCTTCCGCAACATGGGCCGTTTTTTCACACCCCCCGCCGCCTGATTCATCACTGCGCTTCAGGAAACTTTTTCAGCTTTACACTCGTATCTAAGAACAGAGTGGGAGGTGTGCGATGTTCTGCGACCGTTGTGGTTCTCAGATGCCGGAGGGTAACCGGTTTTGTCCGTCCTGCGGCAAGCCGGCTGGCTTGGCCCTCGTGCCATTGGAGCATCAGGGTAAGGTGGAGCGCAACATCCAGATCCTGGCTATACTCTGGCTCGTCGCCGGCGCCATGAGTTTTGTCGCCTGCATGGTCCTTTTCATGCTCGGCAACGTGTTTTTCCACGGCGGTGTCGCTTTCCCGGGGGGCGGCGGCTTCCCTCCGTTCTTAAGAGGAATTTTCAATTCCGTGGCCATCATCGTCGGCCTACACGCGGCTCTTTCCATCATTGCCGGCTGGGGGCTCCTGGAGCGTCAGCCTTGGGCGCGCGCGGTCGCAATCGTGGCGGGATTCCTCGATCTCTTTCACATTCCGCTTGGAACGGCTCTGGGTATCTATACCATTTGGGTTTTATTGCCCAATGAATCCGGTGACGAATATGACCGTCTGGCTCGCGCGGCCTGAAAGCGGACCGCGGCTGCAGCGGCGATTCGTCCTGGTACTTGGCTGATACGTCAAACTCTCTCAAGCAGTCCTTGAGCGCCACCGCACTGTGCTTTACGCTCGTCGTACCTCACAGGAGCGGAACTTGGAAACGAAAACTGCCACGAAACTTACATCGAAGATCATTGAGTTCCACGACTTCGAGAAAAGCGATGCGCTCCCCAGTGAGAAGGATAACGACGTGCCGGGCCCCTTTCGTCCCTACGAAAAACTGGTTCCCATAAAAATCATGGGCAAGGAATTCCAAGTTCCTGAGAAAAACTCTTTGCTCCGTTGCTTCCAATTCATTAGTCCGGAGACGATCCCTTACGGGCGTTTCTGTTGGAACCAGGATTGCCAATATTGCCGTGTCGAGTGTAAGTTGCCCGATGACGATGAAACGCGCGAAATGATTTCTTGCAAATTTATGGTCATGGCTGGCATGGAAATAAAAAAAGTAAGCCCTGAGCTGAAGGGTTGCCTCCGCGGCGTATTGAAGCGCTGAATAACACCCTTCGTCCTGCTTCTTCTGTAAATCGTCCGCCGCAACTTTCTCGGATTCTCGGTGTTTAACCAAATAGAGAAAAATAATATGGCGCTTGGCTCCGCCGACCACCCCGGACCACCCCGTCGGCGCCCAACGCAAATTCAGGGCGTCCCGCTCCTCAGGGTGGGGCGCCCAATCCTTGCCGATGCCGAATTGAACGCGCATTGCCTCAAATCTCCGACTGTTCTACGATAGTTCCCAATTCAATGATGGCCATAATTCGTCCCATCCTGTGCGATTCCTGCGGCCAGCCCGCCTCGCCCGTGCACATCCGCGAGCGCCTGGCACGCCTCGAACTTATTACGCGTTATCGTCCAATTCACATCGGGCTTCTTCTCGTTTGCACATCTCCGCCCGCACGCTTGTTGGATGATCTCTACGCCTGGGAGCAGCAAGCCGTCGGCCCGAATGCCCGCGATTATCTCCAGGGACTTCTCCAATGCGTCACATCCGGAGGGGGAAGCAGCCCTGGGGGCCAACTCAGTGACCTGCAGCGCCGCGGTGTATTTCTCTCGCGCCTGGTGGAATGTCCCATCAACTTGAATTCATCAGCGAGTGACTCGAAGAACGAAAATCTCGCCACCCGATACGGCCCGGTTCTCATCAAGCGCATCCAGTTTTCTTACAAGCCCCGACAGATCGCACTCCTCGCGCCAGCCGCTCCCGGCTTGGCTGACCTGCTCCGCAAAGCGGGATTCGGCCCACAACTCATCGCCGAAGGGCAGGGAATTGAAATCCCCGCTGCCGGAGATGCCGCAGGCGTCGCGCACATCCGAGCTCTTCTGTCCCTTTCGGACGCCGCCTCCGCATAACTCAACCTGTACTTGTGTTCAGGTATCCACTTGTGTGACCGCCGTCACATACCGCTCGCCTCTCTATGGTAGAATTCGCGATAGAAACACACTGCCGGGGAGAGGCAGCGATCGTTGAACACCAAAGCAAAATTCGGCGTCGGTGTAGGAATTATCGTCGTGACTCTGGTAACACTGGGATGGGTCGGAGCCCGGGAAAGCAAGACCTATTACCACACCATCTCTGAGCTTTCGACCATGAAGCAAGGCGAATTGCGCCAGCGCATGCGTGTTTCCGGGTACGTGGCGCAGGGTACCATCCAGCACCTGCCGGGACGCGTGGATTTTGTTCTTATCGAGGAAAACCGCAAGCTTCCCGTGAGCTATACCGGCACCGCGCCCCTGCCCGACACGTTTAAGGATGATGCCCAGGCTTTGGTCGAAGGGAGATTGGGCTCGGATGGAAAGTTTACCGCCGAGCAGGTGCAGGCGAAGTGCGCGTCAAAGTATGAAATCGCTCCAACCCCGGCCACAAAATAGTTCGCTCGCCCAGTTGTCGGCGTTCGCAACGGCGAGGATAGGTTAATGGATCTTTTCGGATCGTTTGCCTTACTGCTTGCCTTCGTCTGCGCTCTCTACGCAATCGTCGGCGGCATTTTTGCTGTCCGGACCCGCAATCCGCTGCTCGTAAAAAGCGCCCGCAATTCGGGAATGGCCGTCTGCATCCTGATCATGATGGCCACGGTCAGCCTGGTCTATCTTTTCGTCACCGATAATTTCGCCATTGCCTACGTTGTTCAACACAGCAGCCGCGCCTTGCCGACGTTTTTCAAATTTCCAGCCTTGTGGGCGGGCCAGGAAGGTTCGTTGCTTTTCTGGAGCTTCCTTCTCTCCATTTATGTTTTTTCCGTGCTGTGGACCTACCGCAGCAAGCACCCCGAGCTGATGCCTTTCGTTGGCATCATTCTTGCCTCCGTTCAATTGTTTTTCCTCATCATGAATAATTTCATCGCCAGCCCGTTCAAATTAATCGGTCAAACGGGCCCGGGCGGGGTTATCAGTTGGATCACGCAGCCCGATGGGCATGGTCTCACGCCACTCTTGCAATATCCGGAAATGATCATCCATCCACCGATGCTCTATTCAGGTTACACCGGCTTCACCATTCCTTTTGCCTTTGCT
>DATNHU010000123.1:0-4879 GCA_035604795.1 Candidatus Limnocylindrales bacterium | reverse complement strand
GGCCGTCTGGGTTCTAAATCATCATCGGCATTTGATTTTTTGTTGCGAAAACAATTCAAGCGGCGAACGGAGCGAGTCGCTACTTCTTTTTGTGCTTGAAAAACTCCACCTGCCGCAAGCGCTTGAGCGCTTCCTCACGCGTCTTGTACGGGCCGCCCATATTCTTGCCGTTGGACGAAAGCACGCGGTAGCCGCCTTTCTCTTTTTTGATCATTGGCATACCCTCCAAGTAAGTATGGTCTCGACCGCCCGAATCAGATTGTGAGCATCATCACCCCCCACGGTGAGCTATTGCACGCCGCGCCTGACGCTCGCGCTCAAGAATCATCCTGTCAAACGCCTGGGGAAGACCTTCGCGCGCCGAATACGGGCCGGGCTCATAAGCGCGCGAACCAATCCCCTTCTGAGACAATTCCGAAATCTCCCAATCTTCACGGTTCGTGGCGTCCCAGAAATCAACAGCGTCATCTCCGTTGAAACCAAGCTTGGACAATTCCTTCGGATGGAAATACCACTCGCAAACCACCTCGGTTTCATCCACCGCGCGGGGCCACAACCGGTGCACCATCACATAATCCGGATGCAAGCTGAGGAAAAGGTTCGGGTAGATCGCGTAGTAAAGAACTCGCTTGCGCTGCGCTTCGCTTAAGCCCGGGAGATAATCGCGGCGGCGCTTGCCATCCACGCTCATCGTTTGCGCAGCGCCGCGGAACTCCATTGCGCCCCCGATATACGTGGGCTGCGGCGTTTCGTTATCACCGCTCATGGGATCGGTGATGCGGCAAAGCGTGGGATGGAGCATGGGGCAGTGCAGGCACTCGTTGTAATTGGCGACGATCAACTTCCAGTTGGCCTTCACTTTGTAAGCATGACTCTTGTACCGGCGCAGGTCCTCCATTCCCCAGGGACCAAATTTATCGGGGAGATCCGCCAATTGACTCTTGAGCGGATTCGCCTGTGAAGCCATGTTGAGAAAGATATGCCCGGCCCAGATTTCCGCCTCCACGCGGTGCAGCGGATAATCCTGCTTGTGGAAGGAGCCTTCTTCCATGTGCGGGGCGCCGAGAAGATTGCCGTCCAGTCCATAAGTCCAGCCGTGGTAAGGGCACTGGATGCGGCCCTCAAATTTTCCATGCTCCTCGCGGCACATTCTGGTGCCGCGGTGGCGACAGACGTTGAAGAAAGCGCGCACTGCGCCGGCTGATTCGCGGGTGACAATAATGCTTTCCCCGGCTACTTCCGACAAATAAAAATCGCCGGGATTCGGCACCTGCTCTGCTCGCCCGCTGCAGAACCACATCTGGCAGAAAAATGTTTCCAGCTCCTGCTGAAATATTCCGGGGTCTGTGTAATAACGCCCCGGCAAAGTCTTTGCCGGCGTGCTCATTCTTGGGTCCATGGCAGACAATCTAGTCTGAGTGCGCGACACTTTGCAACTTCGCTGAACAGCGCGGCATTGCTTGCGAAAGCGGCCAAGTGTAAGTTACCGGCGGGTGGAATGATTTACATTGAACAAAACTGAAGCCTCACCAATCGGGCGCCCCGCGGGCGGGCGATTGCTCAAAATCCTCGGCGTGGGTTTCGGGATTGCGGTCGCAATCGGAACCACGATCTCTGCGGGAATCGTCCGCACGCCCGGGGAAATCGCGGCGCATCTGCCGCAGCCGTGGCTCTTCGTCGGCGTGTGGATCGCAGGCGGCCTCTATGCGCTGATCAGCGCATTTTCACTTTCTGAATTGGGAGCCATGATTCCGCGCGAAGGCGGCCAGTATGTTTTCGCCCGTCGCGCGCTGGGTGACTACGCCGGATTCGTTGTCGGGTGGAGCGACTGGATTTCCTGCTGCAGCTCCGTCGCGTTGATTGCCATTGTAATTGGAGAATATGCCGGCGACCTCCTGCCCGCCTTGCGGAATCATGTCATCGCCTCGGCGCTGGCCATGCCCCTGGTAATGATGTTGCTCCAATTGCGCGGAGTGCACTGGGGAAGCAGATTTCAGGAATTCACGGCGGGGCTCAAAGCGCTGGGGTTCATCGCGCTCGTCATACTTTGCTTTGTTGTGGACGGAAAACCGTCTGCCCACGCTGCGCCCGCAGTAGCGGCTCCGCATGGCTGGCTGTTTTTGGTGGGGCTGCTTATTTCCATGCAGGCGGTGATCTACAGTTTCGACGGCTGGGACTCCATCGTGTATTTCCTGGAAGAGGTGCGCGATCCCGGGCGCGAAGTCCCGCGGGCCATGATTGGCAGCGTGCTTTCCGTTCTGGGCATCTACTTGCTATTGAACCTTGGGCTGGTTTTCATCGCACCTATCGGCTCGTACTCCGGAAATGATTTCGCTCTGGGGCTTGCGGCACGGCGGATTTTTGGCGCGCAAGGAGACTTGGTGATTCGCAGCCTGATGATTGTGTCGCTCATCAGCGGCCTCAATGCGTGCCTGCTGGAAGCCAGCCGCGTCTTGTTCGGCATGAGCCGCGACCGTTTCTTTTCCCGCCGCGCAGCAGCCGTCAATAAAGGGGGCACGCCAAACGTCGCGCTCTACCTGAGCACGGCCGTGACAGCAGCTTTTATCTCCACGGGCAGCCTGCAAAAAGTTCTGGCGGTGACCGCTTTTTTCTTCGTTGCCAATTACGCGGTCTCGTTCGCATCTTTATTTGTTTTGAGACGAAGCGAACCCCAAGCCGTGCGCCCCTATCGCGCCTGGGGTTATCCCTGGACTACAGGATTTGCGCTGGCGGGATCGCTCGCCTTCCTGGTCAGCGCAATCGCCGGCGACACCAGGAACAGCGTTTGGGCGTTGATTGTGCTGGCGGCGAGTTATCCCATCTATCGCATCAGCAAACTGCTGCCCGCCATCTCAGACTAATCCCCGCGCAAGAATCCCTTCCCTTCAGACGACTACTGGCACTGACCGCGGGTACAGCTTCTGCCATTTAGAGCGGCTGTCCCGCCGTACCATTGCCAGGAAAACTCTACATAGGTAGAGTTCACTCATGGCCGGAAACATCCGTTCTTCGGAACAAACCCTGAAGCTGCTGGCGACCCTCACGGGCTCGCCCGCGAGCTGGCATTACGGCTATGCCTTGAGCCGCGAAACCGGCCTGCTCAGCGGCACGCTTTATCCAATCCTGATGCGCTTGGAGCAGCGCGGCTGGCTCGAGACTCGCTGGGAAACGCCGCCACCCGAATCGGACAAAAGATTCGGCCGCCCGCCCCGGCACATGTACCGTCTAACTCCCGATGGCCGCGCCCGCGCGGTGGAAGCTCTTTCCGTTGCAGGCAAGCGCGCGAAAGCGCATGGATCGAAGATGCGTCGGCTCGCGCCACAACGGGCGGATGGTGTTTAACAGGACCTGCGAAATATGAGCATTCGACAACAACACGGCTTCGCACATGTCGCAATCTGCTGGGCTTACGCGCAAATAGTGCGCATCTGGCCTGCGGGTTCACGCGATTGGGCGCTGGCAATGCAGGCGGAATTATCCGAAATCAATAATCCAAAAGAGAGCCTTTCCTGGCTCGCAGGAGGCGTTATGTCACTCAGCAAAGCTTGGTGGAACCGCATCTTGTTGGGCCGCGACCCGCAAGAAGAACCCGCTCCGGTAAAGGCGCCCGGCATCATCTCGGTATTGGTGCTCCTCGTCGCTGTTTCTTCTCTCGCGCTTCCGGGCATGCGTCAGGGCATCATGGCTGTTTACGATAGCTGGAATTTTTCGCATGCCATTCTCCAAACGCCCCAACTCGAAAAAATGGGCCGCGACGCGGAAAACAATCACGATGCCTCCACGTTGGCTCTAGTCGCCATGCGCCTCCCCGGAGATTCTCAGGACAAAAACCGCTGGGCCGATCTCGCCGCCTCTTGGGACCCATCCAAGACCTGGATTTATTTTCAGATGCGAAATCCCTATCGGTTGGACCAGAAAGTCGATCCGGAAATTTCAGCGCAGATTGCTCGCCTTCAGAATTGGGATCCTGAAAATGCCGTCCCATATTTGATGCAAGCTGACGAAGTCTTTGAGAGGTTTGAACGCAATACAAACTATTTGGTTTCCGGCACGCGCTCCGGGATGGAAGGCGCAGTCCTCGAATTGGCTAAGGACCCGGAGTGGGCATCGTCAATGAACAAAGCCTTTCGCGCTTCTCGTTACGACGACTACGACAAACAACGGTTCAACTTGAACCTGGCATACCAGCAGAAAATCGGGGGAGATCGCCCGATGGACCTGATCCTTTCAACGGCCGCCGGCAGGCTGCCGAATCTGCTGAATCTGCGAATGTATTCTGAATATCTGATCCACGATGCCGCGCAGCGCGAAGCCGCTGGAGATCGTACCGGTGCCACCGAGGACTACTGGCGTTCGGCACAATTCTGGCAACGCATGTCTATTGCCAGCGAGTCTGTCAGCATCAAACGACTGATGGCGCTATCCATGATTGCTCTTTCGTTTGAGAAACTTCAAAGCCTGTGCGAACGCGCCGGACACACCGAGGAAGCACGCTCTTCGGCTTTTGAGTTGGCAAGCGCGAAAGCGGCTTCAAAGGATTTCCGAAGCAGCAATCAGCGCATCTCCATGGCGCGCGACATCGCATCTCCATCCGCATTCGCCATCCACATCTCGGCCATATTGATTCTGTTCGCAGCCACTCTGTCTTGCATTTCATTGACCTGGCTGGCAATTGGAGCGAGCAGCGCCCCGGACTCACGCTCAACCCTGCGCAGATGGCTGTGCATTTCCGGCAGGTTCGCTCCCGCCCTGCTTCTCACTTCGGTTTCCGTGTTTTACTTCAGTTACTACCCATATCTCGAATCGTTCCGGTCTGTGACGTTCCAGAATATGGAGAGCCTTATCTACACCTTCAACAGTTTGTATTCCCTGCCGCGTG
>DATNHU010000122.1:0-3686 GCA_035604795.1 Candidatus Limnocylindrales bacterium | reverse complement strand
AATGCGACACGACGCCCGCGTTATTGCGGAAAAGGGCGTTGACCAGTGTGCGCTGGCGCCGGTTCAGGAGTGGGATGGAGAGCTGGCGAAAGTTACGAAACGTCCAGAGCAGATAAATGCGTTGTCCGAGAGAAAGTTCAGCGCGCACCAATCCCTCCGGCGTTTCAAACAGCAAGAAGCCGGATTGGAGCCTGTTTAGAAACACGTGTACGCCAAGACAAGACCCTTGGATATGCACCTTGGATGCCACAGAGTCGGATTGTAACTTACAGATAACAGACTTGTTATTCGTTATGGCGGAAAACCTGGGGTGAGCGAGTGCAAAGGGTTTCATGCGCATGCCCTGCAGAATGCATACCTCCAGCCATCAAATACCCATTTGCTTTGATTTCAGCCATTCTTTTTGGCTCACTCTTTACGACATAGGTGTCCTTCTCCCGGAAAGGCCCCCAACCCTGCTCCGGCGGTCGCAAAGGGTTGTAGCAACTCAGCCTCCGTAAGATTTGTGACGGCATCATATTGCAGACCGGGACGAGAGTTGCTTCTGTAATCAATTGCGCTCACGGGGCGGTCGAGCCTAATGCTTTTCGACCATCGAACCGGCCAAATAGCCGAGCGCCATCGACACCCCTGCATCAACCAGCGCAAGCAGCGCCCTTCTGGGGCGGACGCGAGCTGCTTTGATCGCTGTGTGCCGTGATGGAGTGGAGCTAAGAGCTAGGTTCCTATTCGCGCCGGAAGTCGCGGCAACTCAGGGGTCGAGGCCTTAAGCCGCTGAGGTCAGACTGGCGGCACGGACTGGTTTCCCGAAGCCTGCCAACTCCTCAAGCCGGTGTAAAATCAAGGGTCGCGAATATCCGCGCTAATGTTCCGTCCTGGAAAGGATCTCCTATGGCAACCACGGAAGCCCCGCCGCGTCTGCAAGTCCGCCTTCACGAAGGTGTGTTCAAGAATGAGCCGTTTGTCGATTTCACCAAAGAAGAGAACGTGCGCAAGATGCGCGCCGCTATCGAAAAAGTGCGCGGCCAACTAGGCCGCGAGTACGACCTGATCATCGGCGGCAAGCGCTCCAAGACCTCCGACAAGATCCGTTCCATCAATCCCGCCAAACCCTCGGAAGTGGTCGGGGTTCACCAGAAGTCTGGCAAGGAGCACGTCGAGCCCGCCGTGCGAGCCGCTTTGAGCGCCTTTACCCACTGGAGCCGCACTTCGGCCGAGGAGCGTGCGTCGCTCTTGTTCCGCGTCGCCGATGTGATGCGCGAGCGCAAGCTGGAATTCATGGCGTGGCTGGTGTTCGAAGTTTCCAAGAACTGGTTCGAGGCCGACGCCGACATCTCCGAGGCCATCGATTTCTGCGAGTTCTACGCGCGCGAGGCGCTGCGCTTCGCCAAGGCCGAACCGCCCGTGCAACTGCCGGGCGAGCGCGACACCCTGACCTACATCCCGCTCGGCGTGGGCGCCGTGATTCCGCCGTGGAACTTTGCCTGCGCCATCATGGCAGGCATGACGCTCGCTTCGATCGTCAGCGGCAACACCGTCGTGCTGAAGCCGTCCAGCGATTCGCCGACAATTGCGGCGAAGTTCGTGGAATTGCTCGAAGAATGCGGCATGCCCGAAGGCGTCGTGAATTTCTGCCCCGGTGGAGGCGTGAGTTTCGGCGACGCGCTGGTGGCGCATCCGAAGATTCGCTACATCGCTTTCACCGGCTCGCGCGAGGTCGGATTGCACATCAACCAAACCGCCGCGAATCAGCAACCGGGCCAGCTCTGGATCAAGCGCACCGTCCTCGAAATGGGCGGCAAAGACGCAATTATCGTCGATGCCGACGCCGATATTGACTCCGCCGTCGAAGGCGTAGCCGTGGCAGCTTTCGGCTTCCAGGGCCAGAAGTGCTCGGCCTGCTCGCGCGCCATCGTCGACGAGCGCATCTATGACAAGTTTCTTGAGAAATTAAAATCCCGCGTCGATCGCATTACGGTCGGCGATCCCACTGTGAACCCGAACATGGCTGCCGTCATCAACGAAGGTTCGATGAAAGACATCCTCCGCTATATCGAGATCGGCAAAAAAGAAGGACGCCTGATCACCGGCGGCGCGCGCGACACCAGCGCCAGCAACGTCGACGGCTACTTCATTCAGCCGACGGTGATTGCCGACATCCCGCCGAAGTCGACGCTCGAGCAGGAAGAGATCTTTGGCCCGGTGCTGGTGGTGGTCAAGTCGCGCAACTTCGATCATGCCCTGGAAATCGCCAACGACACCGAGTTCGGGCTGACCGGCGCGGTTTACTCAAGCTCGCGCGAGAAACTGGATCGCGCCGTGCGCGAGTTCCACGTCGGCAACCTCTACCTGAATCGCAAGTGCACGGGAGCGATGGTGGGCGCGCACCCCTTCGGCGGCTTCAACATGTCCGGCACCGATTCCAAGTCCGGAGGACCGGACTATCTCTACCTATTCACGCAGGCCAAGAGCGTCGGCGAGAAGATCGGGTAGCGACTCTCAAGTTTGCAGCCCGTGGCGAAAGTGAGACCCCGCTCTTCAACTCTCAATTTGGCAGACTTTGTCGTCCCGACCCTGAGCGAAGCCGAAGTTAAGGAGAATTTCTTGTGAAGAAAATCGGAATACTTTTTGGGATGGAGAATACGTTTCCGCCGGCATTGGTCGAGAAGATTAACGCCAGGAAGGCCGAAGGCGTTACCGCCGAATTTGTGAAAATTGGCGGCATCCGGATGGATGAGCCGAAGAAGTACGACGTCATCATTGACCGGATTTCGCAGGACATTCCTTTCTACCGGGCCTATTTGAAGAACACGACGCTGCAGGGGACGATTGTGATTAACAATCCGTTCTGGTGGACGGCGGACGACAAGTTTTTTAACTATGCGCTGGCGCACAAGATGGGCGTGGCGATTCCGCCTACGGTGATTTTGCCGCATCACACGCATCCACCGGATACGACCGATCAATCCATGCGGAATTTGATCTATCCGCTGAATTGGGACGAGGTGTTTGCTTATGTTGGGTTTCCGGCGTTTTTGAAGCCTTACTCGGGCGGCGGCTGGAAGCACGTGTATAAGGTGCATTCTCCCCAGGAATTCTTTCATAACTACAACCAGACGGGCGACCTTTGCATGACGCTGCAGCATGGCGTTGAGTTTGAGGATTATTACCGCTGTTACGTGGTGGGGCAGGAAAAAGTGCACATCATGAAGTACGATCCGAAGGCTCCGCATCATGAGCGCTATGTGAAGGGAAATCCGCAGCCGGGAACTGCATTGAAGCAACGCATCGAAAAAGATGCGCTGGCGTTGTGCCGCGTCCTGGGCTACGACCTGAACACGGTGGAGTTTGCGGTGGAGGATGGCATCCCGTATGCGATTGACTTCATGAATCCGGCTCCGGATGCAGAGGTTACGTCGGTGGGGCAGCAGAATTTTGAGTGGGTGGTGGACGCCGTGGCGGAGATGGCGGTAAAGAAGGCGCTGAGCGGGCAGAATCCGGTGCAGGAATTGCGCTGGGCAGCATTTTTGAATGGTCCGAAGTTGGTGGAGAGCGGGGCGCCGAAGGCGCGGAAGAAAGCATAAGATGCTGCGTGGTCTGATGTGGATTTTGATTTTTGCGGTGTGCGCGGCCGGCCTGATCTCACCTTTCCTGATTGATGCCCACCATTGGTGGCCTCGCAAACG
>DATNHU010000121.1:0-19776 GCA_035604795.1 Candidatus Limnocylindrales bacterium | reverse complement strand
GCAAACATCGCGGGCAAAACTTTTATCGCGACCGTGCGGTCAAGGCGCGTGTCGCGCGCGCGATACACCTCGCCCATCCCGCCCGCACCGATAGGCGCGACGATTTCGTAGGGGCCAAGTTTCGTGCCACTCGTTATGGGCATTGGTGAGGCGGATTATAGGCTGGTAGGAAGAGGAGCGGCAAAAAACTTAGGGGTCCAAGTTTCATTCGCGGATGCCGGACACGTCCCAGTTGACCGCAATATTCCCGCGTGTGCTGTGCGTGAGCCGCTTGAAGTGCCCCGCAGAGTCATTCGGGACTCCAAAAACGAGCTTCGACGTTTATTTGTGAAAACCCGGCGCGAACAGAGGCCCCAGTTGGCAATAGGATGTACCTTTCTTTTCTGAATAACTGGCGTCGTGGTAACCTCTCTCGGAATTTGGTTGGGAGTTTAAGAATGCCATTCTGCAGAAGACGTGACCGGGCACGAGCGAAAGTCTCCTTGGTTGCCAGCTTGCTAATTGGAGCACTGATCCTGATGCCGGATCCCGGTCACGCGCGGTCGGCCAATGCGGGATTGCAGAATCCTTCACGAGTCGCGCCGCCAATTTCGCCAGCGGCACCCGATCTGGACACTTTAGCGAAAAAAATGGCGGAGGAAATTGACAAGAAGAAACTAGGCAGCGTTGTTGTCGTCGGGGGCGGGGGGCCGGAAGCCAAAGTAAGTGATCTGGGCGCGAAACTGCGTGATGCGTTCAATGATTCGTTGGCGCTCCAAGTACGGAAGAGCCGGGTACTGGAGGGAGGAGTTGTTCGTGAGATGTTGCGCCAGAGTCGAGTCTCAGAGGGAATGCTCTACAGCGATGAGATCGGGGCATGGATTGCCGATCATGCGCGGGCGGATGCCTATGTCACATTCCGGATTTATGCGCTTACCGGCGCGCACGCTTCACTTGTAGCGGAACTCTGGACCAGGGGCAAACAAGGATTCCAATCCATCCACCGGGAGGCCGGAAGCCTTACTCTGACGGACCAACAATCGGCAATGGCTGACTCGGACTTCCAGCCGGAGGCGAATATTCCCGGAGCTTCTCCGGTCACGGCAAGCGCGGGCTCCCCAAGATGCCTGTTCTGCCCGAATCCCTCCTATTCAGAGGAGGCCAGACGGCTCAAGGTTTCAGGCGTTGTTCTTTTGATGATTGTTGTGCGGTCGGACGGCCTGGCCGACGATGTCATGGTCGTCAAACCCATGGGGCACGGACTGGACGCCAACGCGATCGATACAGTTCTGGAATGGAAATTCCAACCAGCCAAAGATGCGCAAGGTAATCTGGTTGCAGTGCAGGTGCCTATTGAGGTTTCGTTCAAGTTGCGTTGAATGATTGCAATGCAACAGAAAACTCCAATGCGGTCTCGAATGACTGATGACTTGCGGCGACTAGGACTCAGCTTCGTGACATGCCTCAGCCTCAGCTTGCTGGCTGTGCCAGCGCATGGCAGCGCGCAGCAGACGCCTGCGCAGAATTCAGCTCAGCAGGAGGTTGCGCCACAGACCGTGGCGCCGATTTCAGAGCTTGATATGGATGCATTTGCCGCGAAGGTCGTGCCGGAAATTACCAAGCGGCATTTTTCCAAGGTGGCCGTATTTGGAGCGTTGGGACCGGCGGATGAATTGACAGTGCTGGGGCCGATGATCGGCGACGCACTGAGCGCTACGCTGATGCGCCAAGCGCAAGGCTTCCAAGTCATTGATCGGTCTGTGGTTCGAGAACGATTGCAACAGGAGAGGCTGTCCGACTCCACGTTGTTGACCGGGAAACTTGCAGCTTGGATCAGTCAATTGATGGGTGCGCAGGGATTGGTACTCGTCGATTTTGGATATTTTCACCCTCCCAAGATTACAATTACCGCTTCTCTTTTTGATATACGCCGACGGGAAGAATCGGCGTTCTCCACTGTGATGATTTCATTTGTTCCAGATGCGTTGCAAAATGACCAGGCTAGCCGGCCCCTATATTCAGACAGGACGGTTCGCGACGAATACAATCGTCTGAGTATCGATTCGAAGCAAGTTTCCGAAAACCCTCAGATCACGCCTGCGACTTGCATTTCCTGTCCCGTTCCGGAATATTCGGGGCAGGCTCGCAGGGGCAGAATTCAGGGTGAGATTTGGCTGCTCGTCACGGTGACTCCGGAAGGCAAGGCGACAGAGATCACGGTTGTACGTGCCGCTGGATATGGTCTCGATGAACAAGCGGTTATCGCAGTGCGAGATTGGAAATTCAAGCCTGCCGTAGACAAGGATGGTAAAGCTGTAAAGAATCGCTTGCCTGTCGAGGTGCGTTTTCAAATGGAATAGCTCTCGTCGGATGGATGAGGGGCGGAACTTTT
The DNA here is from genome assembly GCA_035604795.1 of Candidatus Limnocylindrales bacterium. Taxonomy (GTDB): domain Bacteria; phylum Acidobacteriota; class Terriglobia; order Acidiferrales; family UBA7541; genus DASTCZ01. The sequence continues at coordinate 17,405 of DATNHU010000121.1, read as the reverse complement.
TGTGGAATGAGAAAGGTTGGGCGCACTACGAGCTTTTGCGAAGTTCGTTCAGGACCAGCTTGGCAACTTCCTTGAGGGTCTCGAATACTCCGCTGCCTGTGACGGCTACGGCTTCGAGGATCGGCTCGCCCTTGCGCTGGAGTTTCTGGGTCAGGTCTGAGATGGACATGATATCCGGCAGATCGCGTTTGTTGCACTGGAGGACGTAAGGAATCGTGTCGAAAGAAAGGCTGTGTTCCTTCAAGTGCTCCTGCAAATTATCCAGAGTTTCCAGGTTGGCGTCGAGGCGCTCTTCCTGCGAATCGGCGACGAACACCACTCCATCGGCCCCTTTCAAAATTAGCTTGCGGCTGGCTTCGTAGAAGACTTGTCCGGGCACGGTGTAAAGGTGCAGGCGCGTTTTGAATCCGCGGACGGTGCCGAGGTCCAGCGGAAGAAAATCGAAGAACAGGGTGCGATCGGTTTCCGTAGCCAGTGAAATCATTTTCCCTTTTTGATTGGCGTTGGTGTGCTCGTGAATCCACTGCAGGTTGGCGGTCTTGCCACCGAGTCCCGGTCCGTAATAGACCAGTTTGCAGTTAATCTCCCGAGCGGGAAAATTGATAAAGGGCACGAAGTCTCCGAGATTGACCTTTGATTTATAGCATAGGGTTCACAGTGGGCCAATGCGCAAGCGTTGGCTGGTTGCCGGAGGCGAACGTGGTACACAGGACACCAAGAATCATAAGCGCCTTCGGCGCGAGGAATTTCAATGGCCTCTGGTTCGGCGGCCCCGCGCTAAATGAGCCAACGAAATGCGCGATCGATGCCAAGGGGGTGGCCAAAAATGTGATAATTGGAATGAATTGAGGCGTTTGACCGGAAACAGAGGCAGTGGTAGAGTTTGCGTCATGTCACGCATGAAAAAGTCGTCAAAGCGCCGTGTGGCGCGCGTTCCGTCCGGTAGGGCGAAGAGCGCTAAGCTATTGAAGAAAAAGCTAGTTAAGCCGCTGGCAGCGCCACGCACTCCACCCATAGATCTGGTGGATCCACGAGTGCAGGCCCAGCTCAAAATGTACGAAGAGGCCCTGCGAAATTTCCAGCAACAGAAATTCCAGAAGGCCAAGGAACTTCTGGAGAAAGTGGCCGCAGCTCCAAGCAAGGAATTGGCAGACCGCGCACTGGTGCATCTGCGTGTATGCGAGCAGCGGATTGGAAGGACTCCGGTATCCGCGCTGAAGTCCCCGGAAGATCACTACCAGCACGGAGTGGCCATGATGAACCACGGCCGGTGGGATGAGGCGCGCGAACATTTGATGCGCGCCCGCAAGCTGGCGCCGAAGGCCGACTATATCGTCTACGCAATGGCGGCACTGGATTGCCTTACGGGCGAAGTAGAATCCGCGATGGAGAATCTGAAATTGGCCATTGAGCTGAAGCCTGAAAACCGGTACCACGCGCGCAACGATGAGGATTTCGCATTTTTGCAGGAAGACCCGCGCTTTACAGAATTGCTCTACCCCGAACGCGAAGGCGCCAGCGGATAGTCCGCAGCGTTTTTTCCCGAAGAGTTGAATTGAAGGGCCAACCTTCACACCACGTGCAGCCCGCCCGCATCGTAGCCATCGGTGGAGGCACCGGACTTTCCGTAGTGCTGCGCGGATTGAAGAAGTATGTAGCGCTGCGTCCGCATGATGGAGGGGCATTTCCCATCTCGGATCTTGCGGCGATTGTCACGGTGACGGACGACGGCGGCAGTTCGGGCAGGCTGCGCCGCGAATACAGGATTCTCCCCCCCGGCGACATACGCAACTGCCTGGTGGCGTTGTCGGATGATGAAACGCTGCTCGGTCAATTATTCCAATACAGGTTTCATGCGGGGCGCGGGTTGCGCGGACACAGCTTCGGAAATTTATTTCTGACCGCGCTGAGCCATGTGACCGGGGATTTTGCAAAAGCAGTGCGCGTGAGCGGCGAGGTGCTGGCCATCCGCGGGCGCATCTATCCTTCAACAATACAAATTATTTCTCTCGAAGCGTTGATGCAGGATGGGCGCGTGGTTAAAGGCGAAACCAAAATTGCGCGCACGCGCGGGCGCATACGCCAGCTTCGACTGGTGCCGCGGCGAGTGAAGCCCCTGCCGGAAATCATCGAGGCGATTGAGAGAGCCACGCTGATCCTGCTTGGTCCGGGGTCGCTTTACACCAGCGTAATTCCTAATTTGCTGGTCGCCGGAGTGGCCGATGCGATCGCGCGCTCGAAAGCCACGCGAATTTATATCCCCAACCTGATGACCCAGCCGGGAGAAACCGACGGGATGTCGGTCTCCGCGCATGTCCGTGCAATTTACCGGCACACCAAGCGCCGCCTGCTGGATTGGGTGATTATCAATGAGCACCCCATTTCGCCCGGGGTGGCCGACCGCTACCGGTTGAAGGGAGCCGAACCGGTGCGCGCGGATTTGGAGAGTCTGCAGAAACTGGGGTTGCGATGCGCGTTCGATAATCTTGTGGAGGAGCACGGCGTGGTGCGGCATGACTCGGCGCGACTGGCTCAACTGTTGATCGAAGAGTTCGTCGCGAGACGTCCACCGCGTTGATTTTATTGCGCTTCGGAGGCGAGGCTCGTATACTTGGCGCGCTGCTCGCCTGGCCTCTGGGGCGCATGATTATCCGGGTACGCGATACTGAACCTCTAATTCATTCGTCATCAGGGCAATCCGAGGAGATTACTGCATGGCCATGGTAGCCGCCAAAAACGAATTGAATATCTACGAATCGGCGGAATCTCGTTTTGAAGAGGCCGCCCGGCGGCTGGGTCTTGAAGATGGTTTGTACCGGTACATGAAGTACCCGAACAAGGAAATCACCGTTTACATCCCGGTGACGCTGGACAACGGAAGGCTGGAAGTATTCATCGGTTACCGAGTGCATCACTCCATCGTTCGGGGGCCTTGCAAGGGCGGGATTCGCTTCGACAAGAACGTGTCACTGGACGAAGTGCGCGCGCTGGCGGCTTGGATGACGTGGAAGTGCGCGGTGGTGAATATTCCCTTCGGCGGGGCCAAGGGTGGGGTGATCTGCGATCCGACAAAACTCTCCAAGGGTGAAATTGAACGCATCACGCGGCGTTATACCGCCGAATTGAGTGAGTGGATCGGCCCGGAGCGCGACGTGCCCGCGCCCGACGTGGGAACCAATGAACAGACCATGGCCTGGGTGATGGACACCTACTCGATGCACGTTCGCCACACGACAACTGCTGTGGTGACCGGGAAACCAATCGAGCTGGGCGGGTCGCGTGGGCGGAAAGAAGCGACCGGCCGCGGCTGCATGATTGTGTGCGATCGCGCCATCGCGCGCGTTGGATTGAAGCGCGATCAGACGCGAGTGATTGTGCAGGGCTTCGGAAACGTCGGCTCGATGGCAGCGATGCTGATGCACGAGGCCGGCTACAAAATAGTGGGCGCGGCGGACATTCACGGGGCGCTGTACAACGAAAAAGGATTCGACATCCCCAAGCTGATCGATTGGGTCTATACGCAGCGCAAACCTCTGCCGGAATTTCCCGCCGGCGGCACAAAGTTTACTTCGCAGGAGGTGCTTTTCCAGCCCTGCGAGATTTTGTTGCCCGCCGCGATAGAGAACCAGATCACCACGCAGAACGCTCATCGCGTGCAGGCCAAGATTATTTGCGAAGGGGCTAACGGCCCGACCACGTCTCTGGCCGATGAAATAATTGATAGCAAGGGTATTTTCGTTATTCCTGATATATTGGCAAACGCAGGCGGCGTGAGCGTCAGCTATTTTGAGTGGGTGCAGGACCGGCAGGGGTTTTTCTGGCGCGAAAGCGAAGTCAACGAACGCTTGCGCGACATTATGGAGCACAGTTTTGACGAGGTGGTCCGCTACGCGGAGACCCATGGCGTCAACAATCGAATCGCCGCATACATGCTGGCCATCGATCGCGTCGCCATCGCGTTGAAGCTGCGCGGTATCTACGCTTGATGCTGTCCCCGGTGCACGCGTAAGAATTATAGGACCCAGTGTGGAGCTGGACAGCTTGAGCGCTACGGGATTGACCATGTGCCCCGATAACATTTCACCCGGTCACCGGAAGTCCGGTGAAGAGCACCGACGAGAGATTTGTACTGCGGGATCCTGGCTCTACCAGCGGGGCTTCATTCCTTCCTCTGACGGGAATCTTTCCATTCGACTGGGAGAGGAACGCGTGCTGGCTACGCCCACGGGTGTGTGCAAAGGCACGCTCACGCCGGAAGATCTGGTGGTGACCGACCTTGAGGGCCGCAAGCTGGAAGGGTTTCGTGAACCGTCATCAGAATTGAAGATGCACCTGTTTATTTACAAACGGCGGGCAGACGTGAATGCCATCTGTCACGCGCATCCACTGGTGGCCACCGGTTATGCTGCCGCTGGATTGGCGCTGGATAAGCCGTTGCTGGCGGAAATGGTTTATTCGCTGGGGAGTATCCCTCTGGCGCCCTACGCTCCGCCTGGCACAGACGCACTATCCGCGTCGCTTGAGCCGCTGATCGCGAACCACAATGCCATTCTGATGGCCAATCACGGTGTGGTCACGTATGGATGCGACCTGCTGACTGCCTTCCATCACATGGAAATGGTTGAGCACCATGCACGTATTTCGCTGGTGACTGAGTTGCTCGGGAAACAGAGCTTGCTTTCTGGCGGCGATGTGGAAAAATTGCTCGCGGCGCGGCCGCGTAACGATTGCTGATTGGTTTGGCGCGGAGGTAATGGAATGGGCGAAGCCCTGGGCATGATCGAGACCAAGGGGCTGGTGGCGATGATTGAAGCATCTGACACCATGGTGAAGGCCGCCAAAGTTACCCTTGTCGGTTGGGAAAAAATCGGCGCAGGGTACGTCACCACCATGGTGCGCGGGGATGTGGCGGCCGTGAAGGCCGCAACCGATGCGGGAGCGGCCGCGGCACGACGCGTTGGCGAGCTCGTCTCCGTTCACGTGATTCCCCGGCCGCATGAATCCCTTGAAGCGATTTTGCCCATCGGCAAATCGGCAGCGTCTTCCGGCGGAGTGGGAGACTAATTGGAGTTGCGAAGGACTTTCTCGGATTGCCGGCACTGTGGCCGGATGAAAATTTGAATGATTCTTGGCCGCATCGTCGGAACCATCGTTGCCTCGCGTAAAGACCCTCGCCTGGAAGGAATGAAGCTCCTCATCGTGAAGCCGGTTACACCCGAAGGTGGAGATGAATCCGGATATGTAATCGCCGTGGACACTGTGGATTCAGGATTTCGTGAAACTGTATTGATTGTTTCGGGCAGTTCCGCGCGCATGGCCGCCGATTGCAAGGATAAGCCGGTGGACGCCGCGATTGTAGGAGTGGTGGACAGCGTAAATCTGGATGCGTTGCACGAAGCTGAGCTGGCTTCGACGCGCAGGAAATAATTTATGCAACTTGGGCTTGTTATCGGGAACGTGGTTTGCACCATGAAGGACGCGCATTTGGCCGGGAAAAAGCTGCTCGTGGTGCAGCCGGTTGACCGGCACGGACGAGAGAAGGGGCGCGCGCTTATTGCCATAGATTCCGTGGGCGCAGGAACGGGTGAACTGATTTACTGGTGCCGCGGGAAAGAAGCCAGCTTCCCTTTTTTGCCGGAAGAAGTGCCCACGGAAGCAACGATTGTCGGCATCGTGGACGAGATAAATCTGCCCGTGGGGACGTAGGCAACGGATAAGTTGAACCCGCAAGGAGTGAACGGCTCGTGGTGATTGGAAAAGTTGTGGGAGATGTGGTGGCCACGCAGAAAACGCGCTCGCACATGGGGCGCAAGATCCTGCTGGTCCAGCCGCTGCAACTCGACGGGAGCGACCGTGGTGAGCCCGTTCTCGCTCTTGACTCCGTGGACGCTGGAGTTGGCGACCGGGTCTTGCTGGTCATGGAAGGTTTTTCAGCGATGACGGCTGTTGGCCGGCCAAACTCACCCATCGATATGGCCGTGATCGGCGTGATCGATACCGTAAATCTCGTTAGCGACGCAAAGTAAAGTGCTTGTTTTCCCCCGCCAAAGATTCTTCAAATTAGCAATTCTCAAGAAGCCGGCGGAACCGCACTAGGCAGATAGTGGGCGTGGCCCGGTGTGCTGCTAAGATTCCGGGAAACAGACGGCTTGGCCAGGAGGGAATCATGGATAAATCAAAGATCAGTCACGTCATGTTGGGTGTGGAAACTACTGCGCGTTCGATTCCATTTTATCGCGATATCCTTGGTCTCACTTTGCAGGCCGAGCATCCCGGATTTGCTTTCTTCGATGCGGGTGGATTCACTCTGGCGTTGAGCGAGGGCCTGGCGCGAGCGAGCACCACGCGCGTAGGCGCCACGGAACTGGTTTTTGGCGTGGAGGATGTTCGTGCGGCATACGACAAATTGCGCGCCAGGGGCGTGACATTTCTGGGCGAACCGCACGCGGTGGCTGGCCCCATGTTCGCGGCAAATTTCACCGACCCCGACGGTCATCGGCTTTCGATTTTTGGTCCGGAGCACAAGGCTTAGCCATCGCGTTGACACCCCGCTCCCACTGCTCAATAATCCTTTCGCCGGGCTTTCGCCCTGCTTATGCCATGATGGTTTCCTACACCAGATGATTGCACAGCTCCGCGGAACGCTTCTCGATAAGCGCCCCAACCAAGTGCTGATAGACGTGGGCGGCGTCGGCTACCTTGTGCACATTCCGCTTTCCACTTACTCTGCGCTGGGGGACCTGCACAGCCAGGTGACTGTGCTGGTGCACACGCACATGCGCGATGATGGCATTTCGCTTTATGGGTTCCTGACTTCGCGTGAGAAACATTGCTTTGAATTGCTGATCGCGGCCTCCGGGGTGGGGCCCGTGCTGGCGATGAAAATTCTTTCCGGTATCAGCGTGGATCAACTGGTGCCAGCGATTCGCAGCGGCGACCTGGTGGCGCTGACGCGCATCCCCGGTGTTGGAAAGAAAACTGCGGAGCGGATTGTGGTGGAGCTTCGCGACAAACTTGCGGCCATGGAAGCGCCGGGAGCGCCGCGCGCGGTGTCACCCGCAGGGCCAGTGGAGGATGTGGTTTCCGCACTGGTTAATTTGGGCTATGAAGAGGCGGCGGCAGAGGCTGCTGTATCGGCATGCAAGCAGCAAGTGGGGACAAATTTTGAGGATTTGCTGAAGGCCGCGCTGCACAATCTTGCTTCACCCGTTGAGCGGAGGGCGCGCGCCGCGCATTAGCGCGCGCAATTGTTATGAGCGCAACCAAGCCAGCCGGACCCACGGACCCGCGGATGGACAGGCACGGCCAGAGGATTATTTCCGGGCAGGCGTTTGACGAGGACGCGCGCATCGAATCGAGCGTCCGCCCGAAGCGGCTTGAGGACTTCATCGGGCAATCGCGCGTGAAGGAAAATCTGGCCATCACCATAGAAGCGGCCAAGAGCCGCGGCGACGCACTCGACCATGTGCTGCTATATGGACCTCCCGGCCTGGGAAAGACCACGCTGGCGCAAATCATTTCCAGCGAAATGGGCGTGGCCATCAAAACCAGCTCCGGGCCGATGCTGGAACGAAAGGGCGACCTTACCGCTGTGCTCACGGCGCTGGAGCAGCGCGAGGTTTTTTTTCTGGACGAAATTCACCGGTTGATGCCCGCCGTGGAGGAAGTCCTTTACCCGGCGATGGAGGATTACCGCATCGACCTGATCATCGGCCAGGGGCCCGGCGCGCGAATTCATCCGTTTTCGCTAAACCATTTCACGCTGGTCGGCGCCACCACACGCGCGGGACTGATCACCGCGCCCTTGCGCTCGCGTTTCGGCATCGTCCACCGGTTGGATTTTTATACGCCCGAGGATCTGGCCGTGATTGTTCGGCGCTCCGCGCGCATCCTGGACATTTCGATCGATGACGATGGCGCAGTGGAAATTGCGCGGCGCGCACGGGGCACGCCTCGCGTCGCCAACCGTCTGCTCCGGCGAGCGCGCGACTTTGCGCAAGTTCGCGCCAATGGCCAAGTCACCAAGGATGTCGCGCACGAAGCGCTCGAAATGCTTGGGGTGGATCAGCACGGGCTGGACGAAACCGACCGCAATCTGATGCTGACAATTATTCAAAAATATTCAGGCGGGCCGGTTGGGTTGAACACCATCGCGGCGTCTCTCAGCGAGGAAGAAGATGCCATCGAGGAAATTTACGAGCCCTACCTGATGCAGCTCGGCCTGCTAGACCGCACACAGCGCGGCCGGATGGCCACTCCGCTGGCCTACAAACATTTTGGAATGGATGTTCCGCGCCGCCAGCAGCCTCTATTTTAGCGGCGGCCCTAATGTCACTCCACACCGTTTACCTTTCCCTTGGGTCAAATCTGGGCGACCGCGCCTCGCACATTGAGCGCGCGCTTGAGCTGCTGACGAATTCGGGAGTGCGCATCACGCGGCGCTCCGCGCTCTACCAAACTGAGCCGGTCGGATTTCAGGCGCAGGGCTGGTTCCTGAACATTGCCGTCGAAGCGGAAACGGAGCTTATGCCCTGGCAACTGCTCCATGTTGTTCGTGGCATCGAGCAACAACTCGGCCGCAAACGCATCGTTCACGCGGGGCCGCGAACTGTGGATATTGATATTTTGTTTTACGGGGCCAGCATCATCCGCTCTGCCGACCTCGAGATTCCGCATCCGCGTATGGCCGACCGCCGGTTCGTGCTCATACCCATGGCGGAAATAGCTCCCGCGCTTCGCCATCCTGTGCTGCGCCTCACCATGATTGGATTACTCGCCGCCACGCCCGACCGCAGCCAGGTTCGCTCCTGGCTTTCCTAAAACCTGCCATGTGAATTTATCTTGGAAGGACTTCAGGGCCGGTGAAATAGAGTTGATCCTTACAGGAAATCATCCCGCTTCTTGATCTTCTTTTTCTTTTCTTCTTCTTCCTGCTTCTCGTACTCCATGAGTTCTTCCTCGGTCATCATGTATTCGTCGCGCCCTGAGAACATGTTGGTCCGTCGTTTATCCAGCCTCGTTCCGATGCGCACAAACGGGCGCGGTGCAACCTGCAACTCTGGCTGCACGTTGACCATGGAGGTGCTGATCGCTCCCGCCTCAATCAGCAGGTCGCTTACTTTTTGAAGAAAGTCATGCAGGTGGTATGGCTTCAGCAAATAGGGTAGGCCCACGCGCTCTAACATTGGTTGAGCTCGCGGCGCCGCCATCATGGGCACAAGATAGAGCACGCGCGTTGGCGTCCGAGCGCCCTCCACGGCCTCCGCCTGCGCCAGGACTCTCAAGGTTTCAAACACTGGCCCGGAAAGGCCGGTCATGGAAACGCTGGCGATCACCAGCCGCGCCTGCCAGCGAGCCACCTCCGCCAGGGCGTGATCCATTCGCGTGACCACATGGACTTGCCAGCCCTCGGAGTCGAGCACTTGGCGCAGCGCGGCCTGGCTCACCACATCATCATCCAGGATGAGAATGTTGATCGGTTCCACCTGCGGGGCTCCTGGTCAAATTATAGACCCCGCGCCCTAAAGCATAATGGAGCCTCATTCCCCGGGGCGCATATTGTGCACTGTACCTCTACCTGGACATTGCCCTTTCGTTCATCGTCCTTATTTTCAAAAACATCCGGCACACCCGCGGCCACATCTAAGTTATTGTATGGACGTGAGGCCTATGCCGGTTACCCACCCATCCTTTACACACGTAATGAGCTGCGGCCTGCGCCTGCGCTGCCCGCGATGCGGCCAGGGACGCCTCCTCGAGCGCATGTTCACCATGAATCATGATTGCCCGGCGTGCGGGCTGAAATTCTTTCGGGAGCCTGGCTATTTCGTCGGAGCCATGATCATCAATTACGGCATCACCGCGGCGATTCTTATTACTGCCTACCTGGTTTCGCAGTACTTCCCCGAAATATGGCACGCCTCTGCGGAGGTCAAAATCCTGGTGTGGATGGTCGTGGCCATCGTCCTTTCGCTGATTTTCGTGCCTTTTTCACGCGGCATATGGCTGGCCATGGATTATTGGATGGAACCCTGGGCGGATTGAGAGTGTAGGAAGCCGTTTCCACGGGCGAAAATAAAGCGAATATTCTTCTTGACAAAGCGAACAAAAGGCGAATACACTCCTTGCATTGGAGCACCTATTCAGCGACGAGCCGGACGATGGCCACTTTTCCCACTCCCTCCTTATTTCCCATCGTCCCGCACCACCGGGACAACGCGCCTCCAGCTTCGCTACCACCGAAGCTTGCTGCCGGCCTTGCCGGAATCGCCCGCCTCGCCGCTGATTCACCTTGCGCGGACGCCAAGCGCGGCACCGAGTACTTTCTGCTTCCGGTGCGTTCCATCGTCAACCGCTGCGAATCCACACGCGTCCCCTTTCCATTTACCGTAAATCCTTATCGAGGCTGTGAATTTGGGTGCCTGTACTGCTATGCACGATACACGCATGAATTCATGGAGCTTGATGGCGGCGATTTCGAGCGCAAGATTTACGCCAAGGCCAACGCGGGACCGATTGCCTCGCGCGATCTCGCCGAGATGCGCATCGGCGGCGGGCATATTGCTATTGGCAGCGCCACCGATCCCTTTCAGCCCGCGGAGCGCGAATTCGGCGTAACCCGCGCAATCCTTGAACGAATGGCCGAACGCGAAGGGCTGAACCTTAGCATCACTACGAAATCTGACCAGGTAGTGCGAGAGATTGACCTGCTTCGCCGCATCGCGGAGCGGTCGTCGCTCACCATCAATGTCACCATCGTCACTGTGCGTACGCGCCTGGCGCGAATGCTGGAACCGCGGGCGCCGCGCCCCGATCTGAGGTTGAAGGCCCTGCGCCAATTGCGCGACGCCGGGCTTGCGGCCGGCGTTTTCATGATGCCCGTATTGCCAGGTCTCACCGACAGCGAGCCGCATTTTGAGGCCATGGCTCGCGCAGCGAGCGAGGCTGGCGCGCGGTGGTTCCTGTCGTCCCCACTCTGGCTCATGCCCTCCGCGGCCAAACATTTTTTACCCTTCATTGAGAAAAAGTTCCCCCGGCTGGCCCAACAATATGGCGAGTGGTACAAACGGGAGGCTTACCCGCCAGAGACTTACCGTCAGGAAATTTCCCAGCGCGCCGCCGCGATGCGCAAGAAATATGGACTGGGTGCGCGGCCGGTGCAATCAACTTGTGAGTTGCCCTCGCCGCAGCTCAGTCTTTCGCTGGGCGCCGCTTAGCTCGTTTTTCAGGAAATTGTCATGGAAGGATGATGCGGCTTGGTTCGGCCTGGGGCTGAGCTTCCCTCGGGAGCTGCCCCCTCAGGAATTCTAGGAACATACGCGCGCGTGGCCGCCCGTTGGTCTGCTGTCGTCCCACGCGTAGGAGGAACACCAGAAAGTAAAAGATGTCGGTATCCTTCAGGTGGCCGGCGCCCAGCCGCCCGGCAGTGCCCTGTTCCGCTTCTTGTTTCCTGAACTCCTCCAGATATTTGCCCAGCGCAGCGTAAATCGCCTGAGGAGGTCCGCCTGCGGGCGGCTTCTCATAGTAAATCCCCGAGCCGAGCGTACGATAGGTTTCCGCCAGCGCCTGGAGAGAGGCGAGTAGGTCTGCGTCCACGGTGGATGGCTCATCCGCGGCAGTCTTCAAAATTGTGAAGGCCAACCCGGAAACCACGTTGCGGTGCTGGTGGATAATCGCGGGAGCGAATTCCACGTCAGGAAAAGGTACCTCGGAAACCGGCAGCGGTTTGTTTTGCCGCTGTTCGTAGCGATGCGCGGCAACCAGATACGCACAATCTGCCGGGCAATCAATGGTGACTTCGCGCTCTGTTCCGCAGCAAACGGCGCAAATCTTCTCGCCTTTTGCCGGACAGAATCGTTCGGCTTTTCGTTTATTGCATATGGGACAGAGCATATTTGGAGACGAGCCACGCGCGGGAGACTTTCACGCGAAAGACGCGCCAGAATCGAAATCTCAGATTACGGGAACTCAGCGCGATGTGCAAACTTGTGCTTCGGACACACCCCGGCCTTCACCGGGGTATTTTGTCCTGTTTCTGCCAATGATTAACGCGACTTCGGGTCGGACATATTCTTCGGAGAATGCTCGTTCAGGACATCCAAGAGTTCTTTGGAGGAAGGCGGCGCAGGCGCGGCTCGACGGAGCACGATTTCCTTCGCTTCCATTTTCTTTCCATAAATAAGTTCATTGGCATCGTTGTCAGGACGAAGCGTTGATCCATCCAGTGAAATGCCCGCAAAAACGCCGCGCGAACGCGAATAAGTCAGCACTTCCGCGCGCATGGTGGCGTCCGTATCGGCCTGCGCATTGCGGCCTACCGGACCAATGGCTGCCGCGGCGTCCGCTCCGAGCTTCACTTTGCTCGTGAGGATGGAGCTCGCTCCGCGCGCGTTCATGATCAGAAGCACGAAATCGGTCGCCTCGCCGCCCAGTTGGAAGCCCACGCTTCCGCCTTCCAGCGCCATCATCGTTGGCGGCCCCCAGGGACCGTCAAAGTGGTCGCCGCTTCGGCAACTCATAGCGCCGCGCCCGTAGCTGCCCCCGACTATAAATGCGCCCTTTAGGACGGAGGGCAACACGACTACGCATTCCGCTTTGTTCAGCAGATCCTGCGGGATGTCATCAGGAACATTCAGGATTTCGTGCATCACGGTGCCGCAGTTGCGTAGCCGCTCTTCGTCTTTTTCTTTGTCGGCGGCCAGCATGGGAAGCGTCACCAGGGCCATCGCGGCCAGCAACGCAATTGATTTGCGCATGTATTTCCTCCTTATGGGGTGGGACTTCATGATAAATCGTCCCCAGTCTTGACGCAAATCGGGCTTGCCGTCCGGCGGCGTCACCCGTTGCGCGCTATGGCAGGGTTTGACGCGCTTCGCAATAAACGATAATTTCAATTGTGACCCGATTGTCCGAAGGCATGCCGGTTTGAAAATACGATTAGGTCTTCGCAAAGAGAAGATGGCGCAATCCTATCGATATCGAAGGTTTTTTTGTCTTTCCGTTGTGTCTCTGTTCGCCGCTTTGCTCATTGCCGCGTCATTTGCCCAGGAACCCGCGCGCCGTGGGAATTCCGAGACCGGCGCCTCAACCGGAGTGGCCTCTTTTCGCGCAAGAGTTGAGCAGATATTGGCTGCTCCCGAACCGGGGCGCGGCTATTGGGGCATGCTGGTCGAGGATACCGACACTGGAGAAGTACTCTTCTCGCTGAATTCCGACAAGTATTTCCTGCCCGCATCCAATGCCAAACTTTTCACCGCCGCGCTGGCTCTCGCCACGCTCGGGCCCGACTTTCGTTTTCGCACCACGATCGAAACGCGCGCCCCACTCAATTCGGAAGGCCTACTTCAGGGTGATTTGATTCTGGTCGGCCGCGGCGACCCGAATCTCTCCAATCGTGTCTTCCCCTTTGTTAAGAAGACCGAGCGCGATGGCCCTCCGGAAAGAGCACTCGCCGAGCTTGCGGACGCTGTAGTCGCTCGAGGCGTGAAACAGATTTCGGGTGACATCGTCGCGGATAACAGTTATCTCGCTGGAGGGACTTATCCTTCCGGTTGGGCGATTGATGACATGCTTTGGAATTACGGCGTGCCGGTTTCAGCGCTGCAAATCAATGACGGAATTCTCCTCATTGAACTGACTCCGGGCAGGGTTGCAGGTTCACCGGCAACCTTCACTGCCATCCCTTTGACGGACATCTATCGGGTCCACAACGAAGTTAATACTGCCGCTCGCGGCTCCGTGCAGAAGCTTTCCGTGGAGCGCGAGCCCGGCTCGAGCGAAATATTTCTGCGCGGCTCAATGCCCCTGGATGCGCCGCCTCACTCGATGGGGCTGGCGATTGACCGTCCCGCCGAATTTGCCTCGGCGCTCCTCAAGAGTCTGCTGGAGGTGCGCGGCGTAACCATTTCTGGCCGTGCGCGCGCCGTCCACGCGGGAGACCCCGGCGCTTATTACGGTGCCGTGCCAATGCCCACGGCTTCCGACACAATTCCCGTGGCGTCCCCCGCCGCTGCCGCAGCTACGGTGCCGGGCGCGACCGTACTTGCTGAACATATTTCGCCTTCCCTTTCCGATGACCTGCGCGTCATGCTCAAGACCAGCCAAAATCTGCACGCTGAAATGTTGCTGCGGGTTGCCGCGCGCGCAAAAAGCGGTGACTCTTCCGAAGATACAGCGCTGCAATTTGAGGAAGACTTCCGCAAGGGTCTCGGGCTAAGCGATGCCGACGTGGTGATGACCGACGCCTCGGGTCTTTCCCGCAAGGACATGGTCACACCGCAATCAGAAGTCACACTTCTGCGCTGGGCCGCGCAACAACCCTGGGCTGAGATCTTTCGCTCTGCGTTGCCACTTGCCGGGGAAGACGGCACTCTAATGGATCGCATGAAAGGCACTCCGGCTGCGGGACACGTCTGGGCAAAAACTGGATCACTGAGTCACGTGGATTCACTGGCGGGCTATGCGACTTCATCACGCGGCGAGCATCTGGTGTTTTCTTTTCTCGGCAACAATCACAACCTCAAAAGTAAGGCTGCCACCGATGTCCTGGATTCGCTGGCCGTCGTGATGGTGGAGGAGCTGGGCAACGCGCGCTGCTGCCCAGGCCACAAATAAGAAGTGGCGCTGTCGATCTTGCGGCCAGAATCAAACTAGGCTTTGCAGTTTCTAAATGTCACGAACTGCTTCAGAGCTCCTGGAATTTGACCGGCTGCGTGAAATCGTCCGCGGCTTCGCTACCTGTGCGCCCGGCCGGCGCGGCATCGAAGCACTTACTCCCCGGCAGGATCGCGCCCAGCTCGATGCCGAATTCGCGCTCATCCGTGAAGCCATGGAGTGGCTGCGCGATGGGAGCGAGCTGGGTTTTGGCGCGCTGGCCGATCCCGACCCGTGGTTGCTGCGCCTTGAACGCAGCGACAATTCAGAAGCAGCCGCATCATCGGCGGTGCTCACTCCTCTCGAGCTGTTGGACGCGGCCTCTCTCCTGGAAACTGTTGGCTGGCTGAAGGATTATTTTCGCGATTCGCGGGAAAAGTTCCAGGGATTGTCCGCGCGCGCGGATTCGCTGGGTGACTTCCGCGTGTACTTGGCGGCCATTCGCCGCGCGGTGTTGCCCGACGGCGCCATTAGCGATGACGCCTCTCCGGAATTACGCCGCATCCGCGCGTCCCTTGCACGCACGCGCGATTCCATCCAGAAGTCTCTGCGCGAAATCCTGCGGGCGCGTGGCGCAGAGCCTGGTGAAGACTACGTCACGCTGCGCAACGACCGCTACGTGATTCCCGTGCGAGCCGCCGAGCGGCGCAATTCCAATGTGCGCGACGCCATCGTTCACGGTTCGAGCGCCACGGGACAAACCGTTTTTGTCGAGCCTCTGGTGGCCATCGAATTGAACAATAAGCTGGTGCAACTTGCCGACGACGAAGCCGCCGAAATTGCGCGCATCCTGGCCGCACTGACACAGATGCTGCGCGGACAGGCATCTGCGTTGCGGCACGACGCACAAATTATCGCAGAGCTCGATTCGCTTTTTGCCCGCGGACGGTATGCTCGCAAATATGATTGCGCGATTCCCGTTTTCCGCGAAGACGCTCAACTTAGACTCGATGCCGCGCGGCATCCCATCCTGGAAGCCGCGCTTCGCAACGAAGGGCGCGCGGTCGTTCCTATGTCGCTCGCCATGGGCTCAGGTGAAACCGTACTCGTCATCAGCGGGCCAAACACCGGAGGCAAGACCGTCGCATTGAAGACTGTCGGTCTGACAGCGCTCGCCGCGCAATCGGGCATTCCAGTGACGGCTCAGTCGGCGGAGCTGCCATTATTTGACCGCGTGCTCGCCGACATTGGTGACGAGCAATCCATCGCCGCGAGCCTTTCCACTTTTTCAGCGCACATGCTCAATCTCCGTTCCATGCTCGAAGCGGTCACGGAGCGCTCGCTTGTGCTTGTGGATGAGCTAGGCACGGGAACAGCACCGGAAGAGGGCGCGGCGCTAGCTGTGGCGCTGTTGGAAGAATTTCGCGCGCGGCGCTGCCTCACACTCGCCACCACGCATCATGATCGCCTGAAGGCCTATGCGTCCACGACTCCCGGCGTGCTTAATGCCGCCGTGGAATTTGATGCGGTCAACCTTCGCCCTACCTACCGCCTGCTGGTCGGCGTGCCCGGTGGGTCGAGCGGCATCGCGATTGCTGAGCGGCTCGGCCTCCCGGAGCGTATCCTGCAGCGTGCTCGTGCTGAAATGACGCCCGCTGCGCGTGAGGCTGGCGACCTGATCGCCTACTTGCATACAGCGCGCGATGAAGTGGACACGCTGCGCGCCGCGTTGCGCGAACAATCCGCGGAGATTGATCGCCAGCGGAAGATACTGCAGACCGAATGGGCGGAGCGCCAACGCAAACGCATCGCCGACCTGGAGCAGAAATTTACCCAAGCGTTGAAACAACACGAAGCAGCTCTGGCGAGTGCGCTCGAAGCCATCAAGAATCGAGAACTTCAATCGCAGCTCAATAAGCAAGCGCAGCGGGCCGCTGGCAAGGCGCGCGGCGAAGCGCGTGAAGAAGTTGATGACGCCGTGGTGCAACATCTCTCCGCATCGCAGGAAGACTTGGGCCCCGCCATGGTGCCCAACGAACAACCAGTTAAGGCCGAGCGGCTTGTCCCTGGAGTCAAAGTACGCGTGCGCGGATTCCCATCGCCCGTTGTGTTGCGCCGCGTGGATGGCCGCGGGGCAGAAGTTGAGGCCGGTCCGCTGCGCATGAAGATCTCGCTCGACGACGTCACCGCGATTGTTGAAGATCGCCCGGTGGCCGGGACTCCACAGCCCGCGCGATATGCCTCTGGCATCACCGTTCAAGCGCAGCCAACCGATGAGCCGTCTGCGGATGAAATCAACGTCATCGGATGCACCGTGGAAGAGGCCACGCGGCGTGTGGATAAGTTCCTCGACTCCGCGGTGGTGGCGGGGAAACCGCGCCTGCGCATCATCCACGGTCACGGAACCGGCGCGCTTCGGCGCGGACTTGCTGAATTTCTCACTGCGCATCCGCTGGTTGAGCGAATCGCTTCCGAAACAGCCGACCGCGGCGGCGCGGCGATCACCGTTGTGGAATTGAGAGGTTGAACATGGAAAACAGCCTGGCCAGCCATTCTTTTTTCTCCACGCGGGCGGTTACTGCTCTCGCGATCATATTGTTTTTGTTTGCGTACTCGATTGGTGCCGCATTTTCGCAAGCCACAGGCAAGTCCTATGCACTGCCAACGGGAGATTACAGAGTCGATCAATTCGCCATTTCCAATGATGAAACCGCAATCCTTTTCACCGCAAGCCACAGCCCGGATGATGGAAAACAGGACGTCTTTCTCTTCGATCTGAAAGCCGGGCAGGTGAAGAAGCTCCTCACCGGTGG
>DATNHU010000120.1:0-6281 GCA_035604795.1 Candidatus Limnocylindrales bacterium | reverse complement strand
ATGGTGGTACCAGTTCTGTTCCTCCGCTTCAACGACAAACTCACGTGGAAGCAGACGTTGCAATTCCTCGGACTGGACCGCGTGGATCTCCGTGGATTGTTTATCGTCCTGCCCGTCTATTGCGCTCTCTTTGCGCTTCTTGCGTTACCGTATATGCGATGGGTCTGGAATCCACTGGAGAGATGGCTGCAATCAGTACCAGCATTCCAAATGCCGGATTACACGATTTTCAAGGGCGGACCGAATGGTTTGTACAGTTTCCCGCCGATCGCCCTGCTGTTCCTGTTCATCGGGAACTTTCTCGGCGAGGAACTCTACTTCCGCGGGTACCTGATGAAGAAGATAGCATTTCTGGGCAACGGCACTTGGATTGTCAACTCGATCCTGTTCGCCATATATCACCTTTGGCAGATTCCGCAAACGTGGCCGCTTGTAGGTCTGGTTCTGGCAATGGGGTTACTGATGCGGCTTCGCAAGGACCTGTACGTTCTGGTCGCCTTTCACTTTTTCATAAATATGTGGTTGACGTACGGTGATTACGCGTTGGCGCGACTCGTGCATTTAGCAAAGTAGTGGGATCCTGTGGCATGGATCACCGGCGGGTGGGCGGATGACGGGCCACTCGGAAAACACGGGTACGGAACTGACCCCAATTTTCTCGTCACGATTTGGAAAGTTTCCCCAAAGAGCGCGATCTGCGGCAGCTGGAGTGGCATCAGAGGCGTAGCCCGATTGCACCATCCCCGGTGCAAACCGCCAAATCTTGTCAAGCCCCCCAGCGCCCCCAAAATCCGCTAACTCACTCATTCCACCGGGAAAATAAAGTTGCAAACCATGTCTCATTTACCCCCTCCAATTTGCTAAGCTGGAAATAGGATCAAACAAGAGACGCGGCCCGCTGAAACGGCGCCGCGTTTTTTGTTTTGGCGGGCAGCTGGGTTCGCGCGGAACATGCGGCATCCGCTACTTGTGCTGGCTGGGTTGACCCTGCAGGGATTGAATGTAGCTGGCGAGGTTGTCGACGCGCACATTACCCAGGTCGCGGTCCTCGTCGATCTGGTGAAAGATGGGGCCCCAGACCGGCATCTCGCGGGAGCCGTGCGGCACCGGGCTTTCCACGCCCTCGATGATGTTGCGAACGCGGACGCGGGGGAATACGCCGCCGGCGCGCAGGGTGATCTCGGTGAGGTCGGGCACTTTGACGTTGAGAGAGGCGGCGGCTGGGCCGTGTCCCTTGCCGTCAACGCCGTGACAACTGGCGCAGTAGTCGCGAAAAAGGATAGCCCCATTCACGCTGCGAGCGGGCGGATAGCTCTTGTGCTGCGCCGGACAGCGCGGCGCGAGGCAGAAAAACGCCGCGATGAGAGCGGCGAGGAAGAAGGTTGGGCGGAGGGAAAGCGGCGTGGCGAAGTTTCTCACGTGCACAATATATCGCGAAGCGCGGGGAAATGGCAGGGAAAGAGCGGATATCCCGCGGCGTGACGAGTCATTCGATGCCTAGCTCTTTCGCCAGGGCTTTCCATTTGCTGTCGACTAGGGCTTTGGTCTTTGCGTCCATCGTAATTTCATCGGGCCAGGGGCGGGTAAAGCCTTCGCTCGGCCATTTGCGGGTGGCGTCGATGCCCATCTTGGAGCCGTAGTTGGACAGGCGGCTGGCGTGGTCGAGCGAATCGACCGGGCCGAGCGTGAACTGGATGTCGCGTTCGGGATCGATGTGGTTGAGCACTTTGAGGGTGACGTCAGCGATGTTTTGCACATCGACGTCTTCATCCACCACGATCACGCATTTGGTAAACATGGCTTGGCCGAGCGACCAGATGGCATTCATTACTTTGCGAGCCTGGCCGGGATAGGACTTCTTGATGGAAACGATCATCAGGTTGTGGAAGACGCCTTCGATGGGCATGTTGATGTCGATGAGTTCAGGGATGGTGAGCTTCATCAGCGGGAGGAAGATGCGCTCGACCGCCTTGCCCATGTAGGCATCTTCCTGCGGCGGCTTGCCGACGATTGTCGCGGAGTAAATGGGATTCTTGCGATGCGTGATGCAGCTCAGATGAAACACGGGATAGAGGTCTTCCAGCGAATAGAAGCCGGTGTGATCGCCGAAAGGGCCCTCGCTGCGGAGTTCGTCGAGATGGACGTGGCCTTCGAGAACAATTTCTGAGCTGGCGGGAACTTCGAGATCGACGGTCTCGCACTTCACCAGCTCGACCGGCTTCTGGCGGAGAAAGCCGGCGATCAGATACTCCTCGACATCGGGAGGGGCGGGAACGATGGAGCAAAACGTGGTGGCGGGGTCGGTGCCGATGGCGACCGCGACTTCCATTTTGCCGGAGGGCTGGCCTACGGTGAGGACCTGGCCGCCGGAGGTGCGGGCCATGAGGTCAACGGATGATCTGGAAAAGTCCGCGGACTGTGTGGCGCGGGCGCCCTCGCCCGCGGACTTTGCTCTTCGCAAAGCTTCGCGGAAATGTTCGGCCGCGTCTTTTTGGCGCTG
Source organism: Candidatus Limnocylindrales bacterium (assembly GCA_035604795.1). Taxonomy (GTDB): domain Bacteria; phylum Acidobacteriota; class Terriglobia; order Acidiferrales; family UBA7541; genus DASTCZ01. The sequence goes on along the minus strand of DATNHU010000120.1, from coordinate 3,781 downwards.
CGCGTGAAAGCCAAGGGTGCGCTCGTCAAAGACTTGCAGGCGATAACAGCCAACGTTGCGCTTGCCGGTCTTTTGGTCTCGCGTCACGACGCACGGGAGAGTGATGAAGCGGCCGCCATCCTTGGGCCAACATTGCAGAATGGGGAAATCGTTCAGCGAAAGGTTTTCTTTTTTGATGACTTCTTTGCAGGGGCCGGTAGCAACCGTCCTAGGGAAGAATCTTCCCAGCTCGGCGAGTTGGGGAAGCATTTTGAGTTTGTCGACAAAGCCTTGCGGGGATTTGACGTCCAAAAACATGCGGATGCGGTCGGCGACTTGGTCGAAGGAATCGACTTCGAGCGCTAGGTTCATGCGCCGGATAGAGCCGAATTGATTGATTAGGACTTGGGCGCCGGGATGGCCCTTGATGTTTTGGAATAAGAGAGCACAGTTCCCACCCTTCGCAGAAGGCGCGAAGGATGGGGCACCCTCGGATTTTGAGACACGGTCGGTGATCTCAGCGATTTCGAGGATGGGGTCAACTTCGGTCTGAATTCTTTTTAGCTCGCCGGCGCGGTCGAGGGCGGCGATCCAGTCACGCAGGTCTTCGTAGGCCAAAGTTCCTCCGATAGCAAACGCTCGATTATAGAGCCTCGACTTTCACAGCGGACAACTAACCACAGAGGGCACAAGGGAACACAGGGGAAGTCTCGATTGTCGCGGTAGGTGAATTTCAACAAAAGAAAGGTCTTTATGGCTCAGGAAGATGTTTTGGGCGGAGGCGGAAGTGTGATTTCGCCGGCCGCGGTATTGTTCACGCCTCCCAATGGCTTGGAGCAGATTCTGGCGACGTTTGGGGATATCTACGAGTATGTTCGCAAAGACGGCAGCCTGGATCCGCGCTGGCAAGCGGATTTCCTGGCGCGGGCGACGTTGCCGTTCGCCTTGAAGCTGTCTTGGGATTTGGAGACAAGCGTGACGCAGATGACTTGTCATAAGAAACTGATCGATGTTTTTGCGGACGTGTTTGAGCGCATTCTAAGCGCTGGGCTGCAAGCCAAGGTGCAGACGTTGGGCGGATGCTTTTCGTTTCGTGCACAACGCACGGGGAGCAAGCTGTCCACGCATGCCTGGGGGATTGCCGTCGATTTGAATCCGACGACAAACGCGCAAGGATCGGCCGGCGATATGGATGCGGGTATCGTTGAGATATTCCGCGCGGCGGGATTCACTTGGGGCGGGGATTGGCAGGGCAAGCGTCGGGATGCGATGCATTTTCAGTTTTGCTCGCGATACTGACAGCTCGGCTCAGCCACGTAGAAAGGAAGAGGGGGTGAACCAGCCAGATGACAATTTGTTGACTAGGCAGAGGAAGACATTCGCGTGTAGCCTTGTAGCAAATGGAGTGATTCGCGACAGATGAGAAAAAAACGAGTGGTGATTACCGGCATGGGCGCGGTCAGCCCTAATGGCGTGGGAAATGCGGCGTTCTCTGAGGGCGTTCTGGCCGGGCGCAGCGGAGTGGGACGCATTACGCGTTTTGATCCGGAAACGGTGCAGGTGCGGATTGCGGGCGAAGTGCGCGACTTCGACGAATTGGCCTGGGTGGAGAAGCGAGAGCGGAAGCATGTTTCGCGGGTGCTGCCACTGGCTTTGGCGGCGGCGGATGAGGCGCTGCGTGGCGCGGGGATTGAGCCTGGTTCCCTGCCCTTGGATAAAAGCCGCCGGGTTGGCGTGATTATGGGATCGGGCGGGGGCTCGCAGGAGTTTACCGAAGAGCAATATCGGATGTATTACCACCAGGAATTCAAGCGCATGAGTTTGTTCTGCATTCCGACGGGGGTGATGGGCGGGTTATCCAGCGAGTTGAACGTGCGCTTTGGATTGCGCGGGGCGAGCCATGTGATCACCAGCGGCTGCACTTCGTCCACCGATGCATTTGGCTACTCCGCGCGGCAGATTCAGTCGGGACGGCTGGACATGGTGCTCACCGGCGGCGCCGATGCGCCTATTTCGGTTGGCATTATCAAGGGCTTTGAACTCATGAAAATTTTGACCGGCTCTTGGAATGACGAGCCAACGCGAGGGTCACGGCCGTTTTCGGTGAATCGGGATGGATTTGTTTTAGGCGAAGGGGCTTGGATGTTTGTGTTGGAGGATTTGGAACATGCGCGGGCGCGGGGCGCGAAGCCGCTGGCGGAAGTTTGCGGATATGGATCAACGTGCGAGGCGTTTCACAGAGTGCGGCTGCAGGAATGTGGCGAGGAGCCGGCGCGGGCGATTGGGATGGCGATGAAGAATGCGGGGATCGGGCCGGACGATGTGCAGTACGTGAACCTGCATGGGACTTCGACGCAGTTGAATGACCGCATCGAAACGCGGGCTTTGAAGCTGGCGCTGGGCGAGGAACGGGCGCGACAAGTGCCGATGTCAGCGTTGAAGTCGCAGATTGGGCATCCGCAGGGGGCGTGCGGGGCGGCAGGCGTGGCGGCGACGATTGTGGCGATGCAGCACTCGCAGATTCCTCCTACGTTGAATCTGGATTCACCGGATCCGGAGTGCGATTTGGATTATGTGCCGGATTTGGGGCGCAAGCAGGTCATCGAGCATGCGGTTTGCAATTGCATTGCTTTTGGGTCGAAGAATTCGGCGCTGGTTTTGCGGAATGTGGCTTAGGGTGGGGTTGCGCTACGAAACAAACGGCGAAGACCGCTCAGTTGGCGAGCTTGATTTCAGCGAGTTTGCGGATGGGCGGTAGGTCGGCGGCCTTGCGGACTTCAAGTCTTAGTCCCGTACCTTCGGCGTAGCGCGGAGCGGCTTTCAACAACGCGACTACAGACTTCGGAAGGCCGCTCACAAGCGCGGCCTTCACGGCGCGGTCGCCGAGAGTGAAGGACACGCGAAAGCATTCGGTGCACGGAGACAGATACACGATGGTTCTCTCCTTCAATTTCAATCGCAGAGACCATCCGTACTTGGGCGAAGAGCACTTCCATTCCTGGATGGCAACATCATGCTCTTTAGCCAGCCAATCGACCAACTGATTCCATACCTTCGCACTCGGTCCCAGCGCTTTTGAAGTCTCTTCCATGGTGGGCGCGAGAGTTTTGCCGACGAATGCGTTCTGGCGATTCATCCCGGATCCCTCCGTGGCAGGCTAGCAGTGCGGGTGTAGTCTGGGCCGGGATCGCTGAATTGCGCGTGCGTGCGGTCACCGCATCCTGTATTTCGAGTCACGGTGGGTGAAAACAGAACCGATATAGTGTGAAAAGCGCTTTAGGTACCCGACTCGAAAACTCCCCCGTTGGAAACGAGGCGGCTTCCGGGTCTCAATTCCTTAGTGGTCAACGAGGAAAGGAGATTCTTTATGTTTGCGCGTGTAATCGAGTTTTATCCCCGCATGGAAATGAAGGAAGAGTTGGTGAAGAAGATTCGTAAGGAAGTGCTCCCCATTCTGAAGAAGGAGCATGGCTTCCTGGAGATTCTGCCGCTATTCCCGGAAATCAAGACGGAAAAAGTGGTAGCCATCACCCTGTGGACGGAGAAACGCGATGCCGAGCGCTATGAGCGCGAGACCTATCCCAGAGTGGAGGACATCATTAGGCCGTACCTAGCCACCCTGGTGACGTTCAAGCACTACGAGGTGGAAACAACGTTGTGCGAGCATTTTGTGGAGGTCCTGGCGGCCTGACAATCGGCAGCGAGGATCATGGGCCGGAGCGGAGGACCTGCCGCTCCGGCTTTTCGTTTGGGGGATGAGGCGTTACGGTTGAGCCATGGATCGTGGGGGCGGGGGGCCCCC
>DATNHU010000119.1:0-6176 GCA_035604795.1 Candidatus Limnocylindrales bacterium | reverse complement strand
TGCGCTTCGTGCGGACTCAGCCCGCCTCTAATAAGAAGTGCGGCCAATCCATCCACCGCATTCTTGAAATTCTGGCTCCCGGGGAGAATATTGCTCGCCAGTGTCGACTGATGGAATTGTGTGCGTCGCGCAATAACAGTGACAACCACGGAAGTGCCCACACTGGCGCCAATATTCCGCACAAAATTTATTAGTCCGGCAACGGCGTTGCTCTTGTCCTGCCCTATGCCCACATATGCAGCGAGAGTCGCGGGCACGAAAATGAATCCGAGCGGAATGTACTGAATGATGCGCAATCGAGTTGCCGCGCCAAAACTCATGATGAGATCAATCCGCTGCGTCGAAAGAAACATGGTAATGGCTAGCAACATCCACCCGAAAGCGATCAGGTAACGAGCTTGAACCTTGGTTGTAAGCCGGCCAACGACAGGCAGCGCTAGCAGCAAAAGGAAACCAGCGGCGGACATGACCATTCCTGCGGACTCCGCAGAGTATCCCAACAGGGTTTGCAGAAACTGAGGCATCAAGACCGTGGTGGCGAAAGACACCGCGCCGACCATGAACATCATCACGCAGGCAGTTGAAAAATTGGAGTTATGAAAGAGCCGGACATCCACGATGGGATTTTTCTGGCGCAACTCCCAGATGACCAGAGAGACCAGACAAACAGCAGCGACGGCAGCCAGTGCGATTATGAAGTGGGAACCGAACCAATCATCTTCCTGTCCCTTGTCCAGCAGGATCTGCAATGCCCCAACACCCAGCGCCAGAAGCGAGAAACCGATGTAGTCCACACGAATGGTTTTCCCGATCCTCTTGAGCAGGTAGGGCGGGTCCTCAACCAGGCGGTAGACCATCACCAAGGCGAAGAGCCCGACGGGCAGGTTGATATAGAAAATCCAGCGCCAGGAATAGCTGTCCGTAATCCACCCTCCGAGCGTCGGCCCAAGCGCGGGCGCACACACAGCCGTGACGCCATAAAGCGAGAACGCCAGGCCGCGCTTGGCGGGAGGAAACGTGTCCGCCAGGATGGCCTGCACCATGGGCTGCAAGCCACCGCCGCCGGCTCCTTGCAGGACGCGGAAGAATAGGAGCAGGCCCAAACTCGGCGCGATCCCGCAAAGCAGAGAACTGGCTGTAAAAATGAAAATACAGGTCATGAAAAAGCGCTTGCGGCCAAAAACTCCCACAAGCCATCCACTGAGCGGCAAAACAATCGCATTGGCCACCAGGTAGGAAGTGAGAACCCAAGTGCTCTCTTCCCCGCTGGCGCCCAGATTGCCTGCCATATGAGGCAAAGCCACGTTGGCGATGCTGGTGTCCAGAACTTCCATGAACGCCGCCAGCGACACCACCACGGCAATCAGCCAGGGGTTTGCCTTCGGTTTCCAAACGGATTGATCTAATGGAAGAACTTCAGAAGCGGCGCTCATTCAATTCTCGTGTTTGGAATGACGGACAAATCCTATTTGGCGGTAGCTTGACGTGGCGTTGGAATTCTCGAAGCATCCCAGCCGCCACCCAGGGCCTCAATCAGTTGAACACTGGCGGTCATTTGCTGCATGCGCAGTGTCACCATTGTTTGACGGTTGGCAAGCAACGCTGCTTGAGCCGTGATCACGTTGAGATAAGGATCGATCCCGGCTTTGTACCGCGAGGTGGCAATCTCCAGCGTTCTTTGCGCCGACACAATCGCCGTATTCTGTTCCTGCGCTTCTTGGGACAGGATGCGCAGAGCAGCGAGGTTGTCTTCAATCTGCTGGAATGCAGTCAGCACGGTTTGCCGGTAATTCGCCACGGTTTGGTCATACGCGGCTTGAGATTGCACCACGCCGGCATTGCGCGATCCTGCATCGAAAATTGTTTCCGCCAGAGACGGTCCCAACGACCAGAAGCGGCTTGGCCAAGTGAACCAGCTGGTGATGGAGGTACTTTCAAATCCGCCCGACGCGCTTAATGTGATGTTCGGATAATAGGCGGCCTTGGCCACTCCAATCCGCGCATTGGCCTGCGCCACGGTGCGCTCAGCTGAGGCGATATCGGGTCGCCGCTCAAGAAGTTGTGAAGGCACCCCGAACGGAACCGCTGGAGGACTCATTTCACTCAGTTCCGCCGCTATGGAGAAGCTGGATGCGGGTTGCCCAACAAGCATGGCGATGGCATGCTCAAATTGAGCGCGCAAAATCCCAAGATTAGTGTTCTGCGCCTGCGTGGTTTCCAATAGGGTTTCCGCTTGAGCCACAGCCTCATCCGTCGCCAGCCCCGCTTTGAAGAGATCTTGCGTCAACTTGAGCGATTCTTGATAGGCCTTCACCGTCTCGTCGAAAACCTGTTTCAAATTGTCCTGCGCGCGGAGCTGGAAGTAATCCTGTGCGACTTCGGCTTCCATGGTCAGGCGCACGTTTTCAAGGTCAGCGGCGCTTGCCTGCGCACCATAGACATTTGCAAGCACGGTGTTGCGCACACGACCCCATAGATCGGGCTGCCAGGAAGCGACAAACGGAAGCGAGTAAAGCGCAAACGTTCCGCTCAGGAATGTATTGCTGGAGCCTCCACCGGAAGAACCGCCGCTCGGAGCCGTTCCGAACGGAACTTGCGCGTAGGAGATGCTGGGGTTCGCCCCGACTGTGGGGTAATACTGCGACCGGGCCTGCCGGACCAGCGCGCGCGCCGAAACGAACGCGGCGGCAGCAGCTGCGACGTTTTGGTTGGAAACACTGACCTGATCTTCGAGCGCATTCAGTTTGGAATCACCAAATGTTTGCCACCATTTGCCATGAATCTCGTCATCACTCGGCTGGGCGACCTTCCAGCCGTCCGTTTGCGGAAGGTTTTCGGGCTTGAGCTCTTTGTAAGCCACCGGAGCCTGCACGGTGGGCTTGGAATACTTTGGCGCAACATTACATGCGGTCAAGAACAGGGATGCAGTTGCCGCTACGCCCAGCAGCAATTCAACGAGCGGTTTGTGAAGATTGCACGGCATCTCCCGCTTCCCATTGCTTCTTAGTTTTTCACCAAATTCGCGCGCGATCATGACTGCGACCCACCGGCGTTCGCCTCTTGCAACGACTTCGCCCGCGTGGAGCGGAAGAAGCTGGTACGATCGAGCACCTTCTCCTGGAATTCTTCGAGGTAAAGGTAGATGGCTGGAGTGACGAAGAGCGTGATGAATTGCGAGACGATCAATCCTCCCACAACCACCAACCCCAGCGGCCGCCGCGACGAACCATCCGCGCCAAACCCCAAAGCGATGGGCAGAGCGCCCATCAGGGCCGCCATGGTGGTCATCATGATGGGGCGGAAGCGCTCCATACTGGCATCGTGAATCGCCTGATCGTCCTTGACGCCACGCTCGACGCGCTGCTGGGCAAAGTCCACAATCATGATGCCGTTCTTCTTTACAATGCCCATCAGCATGAACATGCCGATGAAAGCGTAAAGCGAAGCTTCCGCCCCGAATACCCAAAGGGTGAGCAAGCCTCCCACCAGCGCCACCGGCAACGAGGAGAGCACAGTGATGGGGTGCAAATAACTTTCGTAGAGGATCGCCAGGATCACATACATCACGAACACGGCCAAAACCATGAGGATGGTGAGGCTTGAAACCGTTTCGCGGAAAATGAGCGCCTGCCCTTGCAGTCCGCCGCGGACATCCGGCGGAAGGATTTCTTTTGCGGCCTTCTCCACAAACTGAGTTGCGTCCCCGATAGCGTAGCCGGGCTTCAAATTGAAGAACAGTGTCACGCTGGTGAACTGATTGATGTGATTGACGCCCTGCGGACCAAGAGTGGAATGCCATTTGGTGACGGCACTCAACGGAATCATCCGCTGGCCGTCGTCGCTCTTGATGTACAAAAGATGCAGATCTTCGGGATCGGCGCGGTCGCTATCCTGAGCTTCCAGAATGACCTGATACTGATCGCTGGGCTTCTTGATCAGGTAAACGTAGTTCTGCGAATAAGCTGTGTGAAGCAGATTCAGGATTCGAGTTTCCGATACGCCATAAATCTTAGCCTGGTCACGCAAAACGTCCACTTGCAGGTTCGGAGTGTGATTGTACAAATCCGAATTCACGAATAGGAATCCGGGATACTGATACATTTTGGCGGTCAGTTTCCCTGCGACGTCGTAGACCTCGTCCGGGTCAATGCCGGAAATCGCGTAAGCGAATTGGCCCTGCGCGTTGGCGGTGGCGCCGGTGCTGATGTCGAGCACCGGGTTGGCCTGCAGAAACGTAATCAGGCCGGGGATTTGAGTATTTAGTCCGCCCATTAACCGGCCGGCAACTTGTTGGATGGGCGCGCGCTTGTCGGGATCATCCAAGAACGCCAGCACGAACCCCTGATTCCCCGGAAGGAATGAATTAAGCCCAGTCAGCGTGAAAGTGGTTTCCACAGCGGGATCGGCGCGAAGAATAGCTTCGACTTCTTCCTGATGGGAATGCATTTTTTCAGGTGATGATCCCTCCTGCGCAACCATCACCCCGCGGATGAAGGAACTGTCGCCCAGGGGCAGGAAAGATTTTGGAATGACATAAAAAAGGTAAGCGGTACCCGCGAGACAGATGACCCAGGTCAGCGCGGAAATCCAACGGTTACGCAGGAAGAACCAGAGCACACGGCCATAAAAATCGACCACCCGATGCTCGATGCCGCCAATCACGCGCTCGATAAAACCCTTCTTTGCACCTTCGCCGCGGTTGCCGAGCAATCGCGAGCACATCAGCGGAGTGAGAGTCAACGAGACGATGCCGCTGGCGAAAATCGATACGATAATCGTGATGGAGAATTCGCGGAAGATTCTCCCCACCAACCCGCTCATGAAGACCAAGGGGATAAACACCGCGGCCAGTGAAATCGTCATGGCCATAATCGTGAAGCTGATTTCCTGTGCGGACATCAGGGTCGCTTGCAGCGCACCGCGGCCCGCCTCCATTAGCCTCACCGTGTTTTCAAGAAACACGATGGCATCATCCACCAAGAACCCAATGGCCAGCGTAAGAGCCATCAACGAGAGGTTGTCCAGGCTATAGCCAAGCAACTGCATAGCGACGAACGTGAGCAGGAGTGAAAGTGGAAGCGCCACAGCCGGGATCAGCGTATCCGTCGCCCGTCCCAGGAATATGAATATGACCAGCACCACCAGCCCGAACGCGATGTAAAGCGTTTCCTCCACGTCCTTGACGCTGTTCACAATCGTTTGCGACCGGTCATAAATCGGCGTGATAGCGATCGAGCCCGGCAGTTGCGCCTGAATGCTGGGCACAAGGCCCTTAATCAACTTGGATACTTCCACCGCATTGGAACCCGCGCGACGAAATACAGCTACCACCGAAATCGCGGAAGGCACATGAGTTCCTCGGACCCAGAAACGCATCTGGATGCGCTCGTCCTGGACGCTGTCTACCGCCAGCGCGACATCCTTTAAGTAAATCGGGGCGCCGTTACTTTGTCCCACAATAAGGTTCGAGTACTGCTCGGCCGAGTCCAATTGCCCTTGCGGTTGAAGCAAATAAGAGCGGTGTGCTCCATCGAATTGCCCGGCACCGACGTAGCTTGTACCGTTCTTCAGGGCAGCCGTCAGATCATCCATGGTCAAATTGCGCGAGGCCATCGCGGAGGGATCGGCCTTGATGCGCACGGCCGTTTGCGTGCCATACACCGCGACCTGACTGACACCTGAGAGGATGCTGATGCGCTCGCCCACCTGCGTGTTCGCGAAATCATAAAGCTGGCCCGCGGTCACCGAATCGCTGGTGAGCGCAATGTACATGATGGGCTGATCGTTCGGATTGGTCTTGCTGAATGTGGGCGGGCTGGGCAGGTCTACCGGCAATTTCGCAGTAGCCTGTGTGATTGCCGCCTGCACGTCCGTAGCGGCCGCGTCCAGGCTCTTCGACAAATCGAACTGCAGCACGAAACTGGTATGACCCTGGCCGCTGTTGGAGTTCACCAACTCCAAGCCCGGGATCTGCATGAATTGGCGCTCGAGAGGCGTGGCCACATTGTTGGCCATCGTTTCGGGAGTTGCGCCGGGATAGGCGACCTGCACCTGAATAACGGGATAATCCACAGCGGGCAAATCGTTCACAGGCAAAGTGAAATACGCCAACACGCCAAATAAAATGGCGGAAATGGTCAACACTATGGTCATTACCGGACGGCTTACAAATGGCT
>DATNHU010000118.1:0-7206 GCA_035604795.1 Candidatus Limnocylindrales bacterium | reverse complement strand
CGCCATTACTACCCCGCTGCTCCATTCTCGCCTGCTGGACGAAGATTTACCAGTGAGTTTGCTGTGGGATTCCATGCTGCGGGGTTGAGCCATTCTCCCTTAGGAATCGTGGCCATGAATTGAGGATGTGATAAAGTTTCGGGCTAATGCGGATATTCGTACTGGGAGTGGGAGCAACCGGATCCTTGCTGGCACAACTGCTGGTCCGTCAGGGCCACCAAGTGGTCTGCGGTGACCGTGACCCCGAGCGTGCGAGGCGATTTCTGGGGCGGCGCAGCACGATCGAAGTCCGCGATGTGAATGCCCGCAATCTGTGGGGTATTGTGCGCGCGGCCCGCGGCAGTCAGCTTATCGTCAATGCTTCCGCGGCGGTGCTCAATGAGATCGTGCTGCGGGCGGCGCTGAGGTTGCGCGCTCATTACCTTGATATGTCCAGCCATTTGACGCGGAACCCGTTCAAAGCCGAACAACTGCGATATGCGCGGAGATATGAGGACAAGCGCCGCGTGGCGGTGATTAATGCAGGAGTCGCCCCGGGCCTGACCAATCTTTTGGCGCGCAAGGGCGCGGACTTGCTCGATAAAGTTGAGTCTGTCCACATCCGTCTGTATGAGGCAACGGAGAGCGACGATCCGGTTTCGCAATGGTCCGCAGCGGGGTCATTTGATGAGGCGACTTCACGGCCCCGCATTTTGCGCCAGGGAAGATTCAAGCTGGCGAAAAGATTCAGCGAGCGCGAGAACTTCCGGTTTGCGCAGCCCATTGGCGAAGTGGGAGTGGTGCTGGCCGCCCAGGATGAGGTTGCCACGCTCCCTCATTTCATTCCCATGGACGAAATGGACGTGAAAATCGGCGGCAATGAAATTGACCGGCTGCGGCGGTGGTATAGACAAGGCAAACTTTCCAAGTCGGCGGGTATTTCGCACAAGCGCTTCCCGAAAACGTTGACGCCTCGCGGCGTTGCGAAGCTGATTCGCAAAGGCACCTTGCAAAATGCTCGGTTTGGGGCTGCGGTAATCGTCGCCGGGATCAAAAAAGACGAGCCCCTGCGAATTCGTTGGGATTGCCAGTTCCCCACTCTCTACCAAATTCGACTGTGGGGACTTGCGGTTTCGCCCGTTGCTTATGCAACCTCAACATTGGCCGCGCTCTTTGTCCGCCACTTTCCTAAGGATGAAGCGGGTGTGCTGGCCCCGGAGGCACTGCCGGCGGAAACTCGCCAGGCGATCTTGAAAGATGTGCGCGCGCGCGGGTTCCGTATGACGCAAAGAATCACGCGGCTTAAGAAAGAGGATGACGACGAGCTTTTCTAGTTTTCGAGCAGAACGAGCCGCCCGGAAAATCGAGCCCCATTATGGCCGCGCTTCATAAACCAAATTAAATGGCGTTTGCGTGGCGCGGCGGAAGCGCGTGAATCCGCCTGATTTCACGATGTCGCGGATGCGAGCTTCGCCAGCCTGCGCGCCAAGCGCAAGCCCCACTTCTTGCGACTTCGAGCAGGGCGTACAGAGCAACGTGGAGGCAGAATAATATATCCGCCCAATCGGGTTCAGATTATCTTCCAGCTTGTCGTTGGCAAAAGGCTCCACGATCATCCAGGTGCCGTCTTTCTTGAGAGATTTGTGAACATGCCGGGCGGCGCCTTCCGGGTCGCCCATATCGTGCAGACAATCGAAGAAGGTTATGAAGTCGAAGTCTACGCCGGGAAAATCCTTTGCGCGTCCCACGGCAAATTGGGCGCTGCCAGAGACGCCGGCTTTCTTTGCGCGGTCTGTGGCGGCATCGATGGAGCCTTTGTGATAATCGAAACCGAGGAAAGTTGATTTGGGAAAGGCTTGCGCCATAAGAATCGTTGAGGCTCCCAGACCGCAACCGACGTCAGCGACGCGCGAGCCTGCCTTCAGTTTGGCGTCAACTCCATCCAGCGCGGGAATCCATTCCTGGATGAGGTGTGCGGCGTATCCGGGACGAAAAAACCGCTCCGTGCCCTCAAACAATTCATTGTCGTGCTCGTGCCATCCGAAGCCGGCCCCGCTACGAAATCTATCGGTGATTTGATTCACCGAGCGCGTGGAAGCGAGCGCCAATTGAAACGCCCCCGGAAGAAACGCAGGACTGTCGTCATCGGCAAGGGTAAAAGCCTGCTCTTCCGAAAGGCTGAAGCGTGCAGATGGGGGATCATAAGTGACGTAACCACCGGCGGCCTGCGAGGAAAGCCATTCGCGGACATATCGCGCATTGGTGTTCGTCGCCGTAGCGAGTTGTTCGGGCGTCATGGGCCCGCCTTTGGCCAGGGCCTTATACAAGCCGAGTTTGTCGCCAATTTGAACCAATGCCGAGTGAAAGGTCGCGCCAAAATCCACCAGCGCTTTGCCGAGCAATGTATCCAGTTTTTGTGGGTTCAATGCCATGTGGGTTCCCTCCCGGACGGATGTCTTGGGCGGCGATGATATCGAGGAATATCGCCCGAAACAAGGGGATTGCGAGGTTATCCGCAGGTTTAGCCAGGAGTGCGTACAGCGCTGAGCAGGAGCGGGGCGCCGAGCTTATCAGAGTAATGGGGGCGGAAGCGGCCGGTCTCATACATGCGAGGAACGTCCACTTTGCGGGGGCCGAGTTTTGGGTCAGGCATGGGCGCGTGCGTATATTTGCCATCCTGCACGGCCACGAGGCGCCCTTGAATTCCTTCCCGGATTAAATCCATGGCCACGTTGGCGAAGGTGATCGCCACCATCTGGTCCAGCGCGTCGGCTTCACCACTACGCAGGTCGTAGGTCAGGTCACTGGTGGTGGTTTCAATTCCGGTGCGTTGGTGAAGCTCCTGTGAAAGCGCGTAACCGATGTCCGTTTTCTTGCGATGGCCGTAGGCGTCGGCTTCGCCCATTTCCCCTATGGATCTTCCCTTCCACACCGCGCCTTCCGAAGCGATGACCAGCGCGTAGCGGCTGGGATTTTTTTCGCGATCCTCAACAAGTATCTTAGTCAGGCGGTCGAGATCGAATTCCACTTCGGGCAGAACGCACCGCGCGGAGGTGACGTAGGAAGTGTAAAGCGCCGTGAAGCCCGAATCGCGGCCGAAAATGCGGAACACACCGAGGCGTTCGTGCGAACCGAGTGTGGTGCGCTGGCGAGTGATTAAATCTTTGGCGCGCGTGATGGCCGTGGAAAAACCGATGCAATATTCAGTGCCCTGGACATCGTTATCCATCGTTTTGGGGATGCCAATGATCGGTACACCCTGCACGTCGAGAACGTGGGCGAAGCTGAGCGTGTCGTCGCCGCCGATGGCCACCAAATAGTCGAGCCCCAGCGCGGAAATGTTCCGGAGAACGACGGGAGTCAAATCAAATGTGCCATCGCCGCGGTCAAACCTTTTTCGTTCATCGGCTTGCAGATGAGGAGGAAGGTTTGCTGCCTTGATTCGCTGGGGATTGGTACGCGAAGTGTGCAGCACAGTGCCGCCGGTGCGGTCAATGCCGCGCGTGTTGGCCCGGTCAAGCGGGCGGATGTAGTCGGAGTCGTATTCCCCGCCGGGCTGCATATGCGTCAATCCCGCCCACCCGCGGCGGATGCCCAGGACTTCCGCTCCAATTTCGGTGGCTTTGTAAACCACGCTTTTGATGACAGGGTTGAGGCCGGGGACGTCGCCGCCGCCGGTGAGAATGCCTATACGCTTTACGCGAGCCATGGTGGACGCCGGAGAAATACTAGCATGGCGAAGCTTGCGGCGCAGCCTTAGCAGCAGCGGTTAATTTGCGAGTAGCGGCGGCGAAGCGAGTCCAAGTAGAACTCCTCCGGTGTGAGAGGGGTTATGGGCGAACCGTGCTGCCTGGCGGCGCGATGGAGGCTGCGGAGATAGTTTTCATAGGCGGCGTCACCGAAAATCTGTCGAAGAGCCCACCAATAACGCACGGTCGCCTTGCGCGCAAAAACCGCGAATGATTTCATCCGTCGCCCTCCACTGCGCGGGTCTCTACCTGCCACTGCGTCCGCACATACGGCGCCTCATGCAAAACGGGGGCCCCGGAACTGGTCCAAATGCGCACCCATTCGTAGATTGCTTCCACGACGAGGACAAGGATCATCAACGCAAGTGTGCCGGTCACTACCGCGTCGAGCCGCTGATTGAAGATGAGGCGGGCGGTCTCGGCCAACCTGCCCGCGGGGACCGCCCCTGAAGCGATTTGTGCGGCCATCTGATTGGCTGCGGCGAGGAACCCGAGGTGCGGATCAGGGCTGAAAATCTTTTCGTAGCTGGCCGTCATGGTCACGGTGACCAACGCGACAGCCGGGATGAGCGTCACCCACAAGTATTTCCGCTTGCCCATTTTCAGAAGGATGGTAGTGGCAACCACCAGAGCGACCGCAGCCAAGAGCTGGTTGGCGATACCGAACAGGGGCCAAAGCGAATTAATGCCACCCAAAGGATCGAGCACACCCTGATAGAGAAAGTATCCCCAGGCCCCGGTGATGAGCGCACTTGAAAATAAAATTCCCGGATACCAACCCGCGCGGCCAAGCGGCTTGCTCACGTGGCCGAGCAAATCCTGAACCATGAAGCGACCGACGCGCGTGCCGGCGTCGAGCACGGTGAGAATAAACAGCGCCTCAAACATGATGGCGAAGTGATACCAGAGCGCCATTAAATGCGGCCCTCCGATTGTATGGCTGAAAATTTGCGCCATGCCCACGGCCAGCGAGGGCGCGCCACCGGTGCGATTAAGCAAGGTCTGTTCGCCGACCATGTGCGCGAGATCCGTCATCGTCTGCGGAGCGAGCGCGTACCCCCAGCCGGAAATTGTTTGTGCGGCGGATTCTGCCGTGCCGCCGACTATCGCGGGCGGGCTGTTCATCGCGAAATAAACACCTGGGGACAACGCGCAGGCCGCGACCATGGCCATCACCCCCACGAACGACTCCATCAGCATGGCGCCATAGCCCACCAGGCGCGCGTGCGCTTCGTTCATGATCATTTTCGGCGAAGTGCCGGACGAAATCAGCGCGTGAAATCCGCTTACGGCGCCACAGGCGATGGTGATGAAGCAAAACGGAAATATTTTCCCGGCAAAGACGGGGCCGGTGCCGTCGGCGAAACGCGAGAGTGCCGGCATCTGCACCACTGGCCGCACCAGCAGGATGCCCCCCGCGAGCGCAAACACAGCGCCGACTTTGATGAACGCGCTCAGATAATCGCGCGGGGCGAGCAGTAGCCAGACTGGCAGAGCCGAGGCTGCGAATCCGTAAATTATGAGCGAAATCGCCAGCCCCGGCGCGGAAAACGAGAACGCATGCGCCCACGAGGGGGAGTTCGCAACCCACTGTCCCGTGGCGACATCCAGCAATATAAGCGCTACGCCGATGGCCGAGGCTTCGATCACTCGGCCGGGCCGCCAGAACCGGAGATAGACGCCCATGAACATGGCAATGGGGACAGTCATGGAAAGCGTGAACATGCCCCAGGGCGAAGCTTTCAGCGCGTTGACCACCACCAGACCGACGACCGCGAGCAGGATCACCATGATGGCCAGCACCGCGAGCTGCGCGATAAATCCTCCGCGGCGGCTGACTTCCTCGCGGGCCATCTGGCCAAGCGACTTGCCGTCGCGTCGCATGGAGCAGAACAAAATTACGAAGTCCTGCACGCAGCCGCCGAGCACCGCGCCGACAATCAGCCACAGCGTTCCCGGCAAATAACCGAATTGCGCAGCCAGCGTAGGGCCAACGAGCGGTCCCGGCCCGGCAATGGCCGCGAAGTGGTGTCCGAGCAGAACCCATTTATTTGTGGGGACGAAATCGCGGCCGTCGTCGAGCCGCTCCCCAGGTGTGGCGCGCGTGGGATCGAGCGCCAGAACTTTCGCGGCGATGAACGCGGAATAAAAACGGTAAGCCACCAGGTAGGTGCAAGCCGCGGCGACGATGAACCATGTGGCATTGAGCGGCTCATCCCGCTCAAACGCGATGGCCGCCAATCCAGCGGCGCCCGCAAGCGCCACCGCAGCCCACACCAAAACCCTGGCAAATTTCACCTAGTGTGTGTAACTCGAATTGATGAAGTTGTCCACGTCCTTATGCAATTTGTCGTGAGCCTTTTCGTCGATGTAAAGCATATGGCCCGCTTCGTAGTAGGTGAAATTGATGTTTTTTCTCAGCGATGGATCGAGGTTCATGTGGTCCACGGTGTATTCCACGCCGTGGAATACACAGGCGACGTCGTAATAGCCGGCGACGACCAGCACTTTCAGATGGGTTTGGCGCGTCATCGCGCCGCGCAGTGTCTCTGAGACATCGCCGTACTGATTTTGCGGGTAGTTCCACGGTTGGACCGGACCGGTGACATACATCTCCGCGTCAGTCTCAAACTTCAGTTCGCGGCGGAGGTAGTCCTCAAGCGTGGCCACGAACGCCCCCTCGTAGGAGGCTTCGCTGGCGTCGTATTCGGGACCTTCACCCGCGGCGTCCACGTCTATTCCCAGGAAGCGCGAATCGAGACGGCCCATGGTGCGGCGCTTGTCGCGCTCGAGTTCCTTGAACCAACGGCGCGCGTTGATTCGCAAATTGGTTTCCTTGATGTATTCCTTGGAGAGGCCGGTGAACTGAGCGATTCGGTCCACGATTTTCTGATAATCGGCTCCAGTGAGTTTGTCGCCTTTCATAAGAGCGGTTGCGTACTCGCCGTCCGCGAAATCTCGTGCCTGCTGGGCAATTTGTTCCACTGTCAATTTTTGCATGTCGGGAGAAAGCAGGTGGTGATACCACGCGGTGGTCGCGTAGGTTGGGAAGAATGCGATGGGCGGCAAATCGTTGCCGGGGGCGGGGCGGAGGGTCTGGAAATTGAGCACCGCGGAAACCAGGACTATGCCGTTCAAATAGATTTGGTAGCGCTGTTCGAGCGCGCCGGAAAGCGCTCCCGAGCGCGTGGTGCCATAGCTTTCGCCAATCAAATATTTCGGCGAATCCCAGCGGCCGTTGCGAGTGATGTACAGCCGGATGAAATTGGCGAACGCCGCGGCGTCCTCATTCAGACCGTGGAACTGATTGGGATTCTCGCCCGGCGCGGGGCGACTGTATCCGGTGGAAATCGCGTCGATAAAAACAAGATCGGTGGAGTCGAGGAAGGAGTCCTCGTTGTCCGTGATCGAATAAGGCGCGGCCATGCCGCGGCCATCGGGCGTGAGCACCACGCGCCGAGGGCCGAATCCCATGTGC
>DATNHU010000117.1:0-3367 GCA_035604795.1 Candidatus Limnocylindrales bacterium | reverse complement strand
GGAAACGAGCTTGTAGGGCTTGGTGACAGGAATACACTCGATTACACCGGGCATGGACCCGAGCACGCCAAGATCGATCGCGCCGCTATTGCCTGTGATCCCGATGGCTGTGCGCCCGGAGCCGGGTATGGGATGCGCTTTCAATCCCAGCGATTCGATACGCTCGCACACGTCGCGAACCTGTGCTTCCGTGGCGTGAGACTGCATAACAACCAGCATGGTCGGGTGTCCTCAAGAAGAAATGGCGCGAAAATTGAGTGTACAGCAGGGGTAGAGGCCGGGCAAACGACGCGCGAAAGACAAAGAAGGGATTATAATCCCCAACGCTGATTACTCGCTCTCAGCCTCCGGGCCCGCTCTTTGCGATATCATTTCGCCTCTGGACGCCGGCATGGCCGTGTCGGGGGGCAAAGTTAAGAGTTGAAGGTTGAGAGCAAGAGTGGAAGTGGAAACAACATAGAATTCGACGAGCGAAGATACTGGGGTTCTTGGGAAGAAAGAGTCAATCTTCCTAGATTCGAGTGAAGGATGGCGTGACATGAAGAAATGGCGCATGCGGGTCAAACTCGAAGTGCATTGCGTGATGGCGTTGATTGCCGCGGGAGCGGCGTGTCTGGCTGTGACGCCGGTGAATACGCTGCTGGCGCACCAGATTATGGAAAAAGCGCCGCCGGAACCGCTGCCATCGGCACCCGTGCTTACGGCAACGCCTTCGCCGGCGTTGTTGGTGTTGAATAAGGCGGAGAGCGCGCTGGCCATTGTGGATCCGCGGACCCTGAAGGTCGTGGCGAAAGTGCCGACGGGGCCGATCCCGCATGAGGTGGCGGTTTCCTCGGATGGGAAACTGGCGGTTGAGACGAACTATGGGGCGCACCAGGATGGAACTTCACTATCAGTGATTGATTTGGTGACGCAGACGGAATTGCATCGAGTGGAGCTGGGATTGTTGCGCGGGCCCCACGGCGTTGCATTTATCGATGGGAAGGCGTGGTTCACGGCGGAAGGCAGCAAAGAGATTGCACGGTACAATCCCGGGACAAACCAGGTGGATTGGGTTCTTGAGATCGGGCAAAACCGCACGCATATGCTGGTGCCGTCGCGCGACGGGCGAACGATTTATACGGCGAATGTGAACTCGGATTCAGTAAGCGTTTGTGCTTTGGAGAAGGAGCCTCCAGGAGCCCGCTGGTCGCAGACGATCATTCCCGTTGGCAAAGGACCCGAGGGGATGGATCTTTCTCCGGATGGAAAACAATTGTGGGTGGCGAATTCGCATGATGGGACGGTTTCGATTGTGGATACGGCAGCGAAGAAAGTGATGCAGACGATTGATGTGAAGACTAAGTTCTCCAACCGGCTGAAATTTACGCTGGATGGAAAATTGGTTTTGATTACGGATTTAGGAAGCGGGGATTTGCTGGTCATGGATGCGGCTACGCAGAAGGAAGTGAAACGGCTGCATCTGGGGAAAAGCGTGGAAGGAGTTTTCATTGCTCCTGACGGGGTGAGAGCGTTTGTGGCGGAGACCGGGGAGAACAAGGTCGCGGTGTTCGATTTGAAGACGCTAGCGGTGGCGGCGACGTTTAGTACGGGCGAGGAGCCGGACGGTATGGCCTGGGCGCCATAATGAGGCGCATGCAGCCCCCAAAGCAGCGCGGGAAAACTCACGGTGCTCCGTAGCAAGAGATAGCGTAAATGCCACCGTGTGCCGATGCGGCGTTTAGTCCCGCTCGGCGGCTTCGATTTGCATGATTTTTTCCACCCGCCGCGCATGGCGGCCGCCCGCAAACGTTGTGTTCAGGAAAGTCTGAACCATTTCGATGGCCTCGGTGCCATTGACCACCCGGCCACCCATCGCCAACACGTTAGCGTCATTGTGCTCCCGCGCCAGCCGCGCCGTGTCCACATTGTGCGCCACTGCGGCGCGAATGCCCGGCACTTTATTGGCGGCGATCGAAATGCCCATCCCGGTCCCGCACACGGCGATGCCGTAATCGTCCTGATGCCCAGCAACGCGATCGGCTACCGCCTTGCCGTAGTCGGGGTAATCCACAGACTCTTCCGACCATGT
This sequence comes from Candidatus Limnocylindrales bacterium, assembly GCA_035604795.1. Lineage (GTDB taxonomy): Bacteria > Acidobacteriota > Terriglobia > Acidiferrales > UBA7541 > DASTCZ01. Next base: position 1,296 of record DATNHU010000117.1, on the reverse strand, counting down.
TCCCAGGTCATCCACGGGATAGCCTGCATCTTCAAGGAATTGACGGATGATTTCTTTGATGTGGTAGCCGGCATGATCGGCGCCTATGGCGATCCGCGGCTTTTCAGAGGCTTGGGGCATGGGCGCCTCCCGAGCCGGATTCTATCGGAGTGAGGGAATCACCGCAATGCGGGCTACTGCATCCAATAAAACCAAGGTGCGGAGCATCAGGGAAATGAATTGCATCGATGCGAGTTTTGGATTGATGCGATTCTCCCCTTTTCTTGCGGTGCCGCCCTATACTCTAGGGGCCGTCCCGATACGGCAAATTCACTTCACAGGAGTGCGAAATGTCTAACGTTTACGCGGATAATTCCTTAAGCATTGGCAGAACCCCTCTGATCAAACTCAATCGCGTGACCGATGGCGCGAAGGCCACGGTGCTCGCCAAGATCGAGGGGAGAAATCCAGCGTACTCGGTGAAGTGTCGTATCGGGGCTGCAATGATTTGGGATGCCGAGAAGCGCGGCGTGCTGAAGCCGGGAATCGAAATCGTGGAGCCGACCAGCGGGAATACGGGCATTGCGCTGGCTTACGTGGCTGCCGCGCGCGGATATGCGATTACCTTGACCATGCCGGAAACGATGTCGCTGGAACGCCGCCGCGTCCTGGCGGCCTTTGGCGCGAAACTTATCCTCACGCCGGGGCCGGAAGGCATGAAGGGCGCGATCAACAAAGCCACCGAGATCTATAATTCGGACAAGCAGCACTACTTCCTCCCGCAGCAATTCGATAATCCGGCCAACCCGGATATTCACGAGAAAACCACGGGGCCGGAAATCTGGAACGACACGGACGGCGCCGTCGACGTGCTGGTAAGTGGCGTGGGCACTGGTGGAACTCTCACCGGTGTGAGTCGCTACATCAAAAACACAAAAGGCAAGAAAATCACCTCCGTGGCCGTTGAGCCGACTGTGAGTCCTGTGATTACGCAGACGCGCGCCGGACAGCCGCTTACACCCGGTCCGCATAAGATCCAGGGCATTGGCGGAGGCTTCGTGCCCAAAAACCTGGATCTGCACATGGTAGATCGCGTGGAACTGGTAACTAACGAAGAGTCCGTGGAGATGGCCCGGCGCTTGGCGCGTGAGGAGGGGATACTCTCTGGCATTTCTTGTGGCGCGGCAGCCGCAGTAGCCGTGCGACTCGCCAAGTTGCCGGAATTTGCCGGCAAAACCATCGTCACTGTTCTTCCCGACGGCGGCGAACGCTACCTGTCAACAATTCTCTTTGAGGGGATTGGCTGAGGCACGTATC